>CAZRZM010000161.1:7015-7298 GCA_964604575.1 uncultured Acetatifactor sp. | reverse complement strand
ATATGCAGATGAGGATTGGCAATAGATTTTGGGAGCATTCGTGAAACAACCCTACTCAAGTTTCGCTGGTGCTTGCATTTTCCAATTAAATGAGTTAATATGTTAAGAAGGATAAATATGGGATTGTATGCACATATTGATATAATAATATAAAATATGTGATATATAATGTGGAAAGGCATGGGAGGTTATATGCAGGATTTGGGGAATACACAATATTTCAAGGTGGAGACAGAGCCTGAGACCGGGGCGAAGGTGGTGCTGTCCACGGTGTATGAGGCAT
>CAZRZM010000161.1:3957-7005 GCA_964604575.1 uncultured Acetatifactor sp. | reverse complement strand
ATTGACAGAAAAGGGATATAATCCTGTAAATCAGATTGTAGGATATATTATGAGCGGGGACCCGACTTATATTACCAGTCACAAAAATGCGCGGAGCCTGATTATGAAGGTGGAGCGCGATGAACTGGTGGAAGAACTGCTGACAGAATATATTCACAAAAATAATTGGTAGAGTAATTGACGGCAGGAGGAAACCCGTGAGAATAATGGGATTGGATTTTGGCTCCAAAACAGTGGGTGTGGCGGTGAGCGACAGCCTGCTTCTGACTGCGCAGGGACTGGAGATTATTCGTAGAAAAGAAGAGAATAAACTCAGACAGACCCTTGCCAGAATTGAAGAGCTGATTGTAGAGTACGAAGTAGAGGAGATTGTTTTGGGGCTTCCCAAACATATGAATGGCACCGAGGGTGTGCGTGTGGAACTGACTTACGAGTTTAAGGACAAGCTGGAGCGGAGAACGGGGCTCCCGGTGGTGCTTTGGGATGAGAGACTTACCACTGTAGCGGCAGACAGGACAATGATAGAGGCAGGTATCCGCAGGGAGAACCGCAAGAAATATGTGGACAAGCTTGCGGCGGCTTTTATTCTGCAGGGATATCTGGATAGAAAGAGGATGATGGATAATGAGTAAGCTGGAAAAAATTACCTTTAATCCCGAGGGGGAAGATCCGGTTGAATTTTTTGTGCTGGAGCAGACCAGAATCGGCGGCTTTAACTATATTTTGGTGACGGATTTTGAAGAGGGAGACGGTGAAGCCCTGATTTTGAAGGATTTATCCCAGGATGGAGAAGAAGAGAGCGTTTTTACAATTGTTTCGGATGATGAAGAGCTTCGCGCGGTGGCTGGTGTATTTGAAAATATGCTGGAGGACGTGGAGTTTACGCAATAGTATTTTTATAAATAATATAGTAGATGAGTATGCAGTAACTTGCCACATTTGTTATGACAATAGGTTTATTCTGCCAGAAATGGGGAATACTTTGACTGGCAGGAAATACGGTTGGAAGAATACATAGTGACTATTGAATGCCAATGTGAATCTTGGTGCAGACTCTATGACTGCTGTATGGAATATGGAGGAAATTTGATTGAAGAAGAAAAAAGAGAATATGGGTGACTCCAGGCTGAAGATTATCCCTTTGGGCGGCTTGGAGCAGATTGGTATGAACATTACTGCCTTCGAGTATGAGGACAGTATTATTGTAGTGGACTGTGGTCTGTCCTTCCCGGATGATGATATGCTGGGCATTGATTTGGTGATTCCTGATGTGACCTATCTGAAGGACAATATTGATAAGGTGAAAGGATTTATGATAACGCATGGACACGAGGACCATATTGGCGCCCTGCCTTATGTGCTCCGCGATATCAATGTGCCAATTTATGCCACCAGACTGACGATGGGCATTATTGAAAATAAACTGACAGAACATAATCTGATGCGCGGCACCAAACGCAAAGTGGTGAAATTTGGGCAGTCCATTAATCTGGGGCAGTTTCGGATTGAATACATCAAGACCAACCACAGTATTGTAGATGCGGCGGCTCTTGCTATTTATTCCCCGGCAGGAACGGTTGTGCATACAGGTGATTTTAAAGTGGATTATACTCCGGTGTTCGGAGATGCCATTGATTTACAGAGATTTGCAGAGATTGGTAAAAAAGGCGTTCTGGCGCTGATGTGCGATTCCACCAACGCAGAGCGTCCCGGTTTCACTCCTTCTGAGAAAACAGTGGGCAGAACCTTTGATACTTTGTTTGAGGAATATAAGAATACCCGTATTTTTGTGGCAACCTTTGCCTCTAATGTAGACCGCGTCCAGCAGATTATTAATACGGCATACAAATTCGGCAGAAAAGTATCGGTGGAAGGCCGTAGTATGGTGAATATTATCGAGACTGCAAGGGCATTGGAGTGCATTAACATTCCGGAGAATACCCTGGTGGATATCGACCAGATGAAGAATTACCCGGATGAGCAGCAGGTTATTATCACTACCGGAAGCCAGGGAGAGAGCATGGCGGCGCTGAGCCGTATGGCAAATAATATGCACCGCAAAATTACCATAGGTGCAGGAGATACGGTTATCTTTTCTTCCAGCCCCATTCCCGGTAATGAGAAATCCATTACCAAAATTATAAATGAGTTACAGCGCAAGGGCGCAGATGTTATTTTTCAGGATGCCCATGTATCCGGACATGCCTGCCAGGAAGAAATTAAGCTGATGTATACTTTGATTCAGCCCAGATATTCCATTCCCGTACATGGTGAGTACAAGCATCTGAAAGCCCAGGCAAAAATTGCGGAGAGCCTTGGTATTGAAAAAGAGAATATCTTTATTCTGGAGTCCGGCGATGTACTTGAGTTGAACGATGAGAGCGCTGCTGTTACCGGGAAGGTTCCGGTAGGCGACATACTGGTAGACGGACTTGGTGTTGGTGATGTGGGAAATGTGGTACTGCGTGACCGTCAGCATCTTGCAGAGGACGGAATCATGATTGTAGTTATGAGTCTGGAGAAGATGAGCGGACAGCTTATTGCAGGACCAGACATTGTAACGAGAGGTTTTGTGTATGTGCGTGAGTCCGATGAACTGATAGAAGAGGCAAGATATCTCGTGGACGAGGCACTTCAGAATTGTCTTGACAGAGGCATTACCGACTGGGGCAAATTAAAATCCACCACCAAGGATGTGCTGGGAGAGTTTGTCTGGAAAAAGACCAAGAGGCGTCCCATGATTCTGCCAATTATTATGGAAGTATAAGAGAGTGAATTACAGCGTTCTTGACTGGCGGTGCAGTCAGCAAATGAAGGAGGACTGGTATGAGCGGAGTTGAAAAGGCATTAGAACAACTGGTTGCGGAAATACTGGTGTCGGATATCTATAAGGAATACGATATACAGAGGAATAAGGTCAATGAGGTACCGGACCTGAAAGAGAAAATTAATGAGTACCGAATTAAAAATTTTGAACTGCAGATGAGTGAAGACAATGCACTTGACAAAATAGACCAGTTTGAGCGGGAGTATGCCGAGTTCAGGGAG
>CAZRZM010000161.1:0-3947 GCA_964604575.1 uncultured Acetatifactor sp. | reverse complement strand
CCGTTAGTGTCGGATTTTCTGGCAGCGGAGCTGGCATTTTGCCGTATGATACAGCAGATTAACACGCACATTGCGGAAGCGATACATTTTGAGTAAAAAGTACAGAGAAAACAATTTCACAGAATGTTTATGACGCTTCGGAATGGAGGAAAAAATGGATGGCAGAAAATTAGTCAGTGCCGTGCTGGGAACAATCTTGAAAGTAATATTTGCGGTGGTGGTTATTTTTATTATATATACAGGAGCAAGTACCTGCTATGATTACGGATACCGCATATTTACAGAGCCTGCTGTGGCAATCGGTGAAGGAAGAACCGTTACCGTATCTGTGACAGAGGATATGTCACCACTGGATATCGGAGAGAGCTTTCAGGAAAAAGGACTGGTGAGGGATGCAAAATTATTTGCATTGCAGTATCTGTTTTCAGAATATTATCAGGATGTACATCCGGGAACCTTTGAACTGAGCAGCTCCATGACGTCCGAGGAGATGATGGCGGTAATGTCCGTTCCGGAGGGAGAAGGGGAAGTCCAGAATGATAATTGATGAGAGAATGTCTGCCTTTATCGACTCCATGGACAGGGGCAACACTCCTTTTCTGAATGAGATAGAGAAAAATGCTACGGAGACCCGGGTTCCCATTATCCGTAAATCCATGCAGAGTCTGCTGAAATTTCTGTTAGTTTATGCAAAGCCGAAGAGCATCCTGGAAGTGGGGACTGCCATCGGCTTTTCTGCGTTGCTGATGAGTGAGTATGCCCCGGAAGGCTGCCATATTACCACCATTGAAAAATACGAGAAAAGGATTCCTGTTGCAAAAGATAATTTCCGGCGCGCCGGAAAAGAAAATGCCATCACACTTTTAGAAGGTGATGCAATAGAAATTCTGCATGAACTGCAGGGTACATATGACATGGTTTTCATGGATGCAGCGAAGGGGCAGTATATTCATTTTCTGCCGGATATTCTGCGCCTGCTTTCCCCCGGGGGACTGCTGGTTTCCGATAATGTCCTGCAGGAGGGGGATATTATAGAGTCCCGCTTTGCAGTAACCAGAAGAAACCGGACGATTCATGCACGGATGCGGGAGTATCTGTATGAGCTGAAACACCATCCGGAGCTGGAAACCGTGATTCTGCCTGTGGGGGACGGTGTAACGCTGAGTACAAAAGTATAGGAGAAAGGCATGTCAAAAAAAGTAAGTATTATAATTATTTTACTGGTAATGACGGCTGCCTGTATCAGTATATGGCCGTTGAGGCTGATAAGAAAAGATACGGTATGCTGGACACAGTCAGCCCAATATGTGGATACGGTGCTGGAATCCGATACGAATGCTGTATTAGAGCAGACGTTTACTGCACGGGAAGCTTATTTAAAAGAAATTGCTTTTGCTGTGGCTTTTGCAGGGGACGAATGCAGCATAGATTTTGGCCTGTACAGAGATGGCAGGAAACTGTTTGGGAAACAGATGGAGATAGGAGAGGAGTATAATTCCCGCTTTTACTATGTTGCCGTCAATCAATGGGTGGAGAAAGGAGAATTATACACCTTTCGCGTGGAAGTGCTGAATACAGAAGATGTTCATCCGCAATTCAGGTATACCACGGATAATGAAGGCACTGCAGAGGGAAACGTTCTGATGAAGGTGAATGGTGAGCTTTATGACGCGCAGGCTGTCACAAGCTATACATACATGGAACCCCTGAATTATAAAAACACGGTCTGTATCTGGGCGGTTATTTTAACTATGGGATTTTCTGTTCTGGGAATGACTGTGCAGAAAAAATACAAGTTTGACCTTTGGCTGGACAGGATTCTGAATAAGTACCAGTTTATATTTCTGGCGTTGGAGATAATATTTGTAACGGTGCTGGTATTACGGGTCTGTCTCACGGAAACAGTGGACTGGGATGAGGCATATACCTGGAAAATTGTGACGCAGAACAGCCTTGTGGGTGTTATTAAAGCCCAGGCGGTCGATAATCATCCTCCGCTCTATTTTCTGATAGCGAAGATGGCGACACTGATATTTGGAAATAAAATGATAGTTTTCAAGGCAGTATCAGTGGCAGGCGCCTTTGCATCCATGCTGCTCTGTATTACGCTGGTGCGGAAAAGATGGGGAGTGAAGGCGGCAGTGCCTCTGATTCTTGTGCTGGGTTTAGGTCCACAGTTCCTTTATTACAATATTAATCTCAGAATGTATTCATGGATGGTATTCTTCGTGTTTGCCGCAGGTTTATGTGCATATGAGCTTGTGTGCAGGGACAGAAATTTCTGGTGGGTTTTACTCTGCCTGGCAACACTGGGAGCATTGTATACCCAGTACTTTGCTGTGATTCCGCTGCTGGTTATTTATACGTACCTGTTGATAATATGTGTCCGGAATAAGCGGGTAAAAAGATTTATTCTCTGCTGTGCGGCAACTGTGGCGGCGTATCTGCCACAGCTTTATCTGGTTTGGAGAATGTTGTCAAGAGACAGCGCTGCGCAGAATGATGAAATGCCGGCTTCCCTGAATCTTGTGAGTCTGTGCACATGGTCGTTCCAGAACAATATAAAGTGGTCGGAATACATGCCGCTGGCATTATATGTTCTGGCTGTGGTACTTTTAACAGTGTGGTGGAAGAAACTGGAGCGGGAAAAGGCGGGGTTTCTTGTACTGGCGGCGGCAGTGTTTCCGGTGACGGCGGTGATATCCTATTTTGTATCTGAAAATATGAATCATTTCTGGCATAATAGATATATGCTGGATGCGCTCATTTTTCTGTGGATTTTTATTATCCTGATATATGCAGGGCACAACAACAGGGTATGGAGCTGTTTTTGCGTGTGGCTGGGGATTACTGTCCTGTCGTCTTATACTGTGGTGTGCGCAGAGGAATTTGGCATGATGTCTAATACCGCGGATGCAAAAGACAAATTATCCTGTGTGCAGAATGAAAAAATAGTGGTGTATAATTTCCCCACGTATGATGTTTTGTATGAATATTATGTTCCCGGGGCAGAATTTGTCTGGATTGAAGATGTTAATTTTGCCGATATGGAGCAGGAGTATGTGTATATGATTAGCTGGGGAGGGCTGGGCTTTGAGCCTGAGACGGTGGAGCGGTATGATATTCATATAGAGTATCTACAGTCATTTACATTGGAAAAGGGTGTGGGGGGAGTGTATCTGTGCAGAGTAACTTTTCAGAAATAGAGGAAAAAACAGTGAGGAAGGATAACAGAAGAAAACCGGAGCTGCTGATACCTGCCAGCAGTCTTGAGGTATTGAAAACAGCAGTGATTTTTGGCGCAGGTGCCGTCTATATCGGTGGAGAGGCTTTCGGGCTGCGCGCCAAGGCGAAAAATTTTTCCATGGAGGATATGGCGCAGGGAATTGCTTTTGCCCACAGTCATGGCGTAAAGGTCTATGTGACGGCGAATATTCTTGCCCATAATTATGATTTGGAGGGTGCAAAGACCTATTTTGAGCAGCTTCGGGATATGAGGCCTGAACGGTGTGATGCACTGATTATTTCCGACCCGGGTATGTTCCTGCTGGCGAAGGAGGTCTGGGAGGATGTGGAAATCCATATCTCCACCCAGGCGAACAACACCAATTACCAGACCTATCTGTTCTGGTGGAAGCTGGGGGCGAAACGTGTGGTTTCGGCGAGAGAGCTTTCTCTTCGGGAGATTGGTGAAATCCGTGAGCGCATTCCCGGTGAGATGGAGATTGAAAGCTTTATCCATGGAGCCATGTGTATTTCCTATTCGGGACGCTGCCTTCTGAGCAGTTATTTTACCGGAAGGGATGCCAACAGGGGTGCCTGTACCCACCCCTGCCGCTGGAAATATGCGGTGGTGGAGGAAACCCGTCCCGGAGAATATATGCCGGTATATGAGAATGAGCGTGGCACTTATATTTTTAACTCCAAAGATTTGTGTATGATAGAAT
>CAZRZM010000160.1:0-7324 GCA_964604575.1 uncultured Acetatifactor sp. | reverse complement strand
ATACCCGTGGTATCATCGACGCTATTCTGAGCGGCGATATTAAGAATGCGCCTACCAAGAAGATTCCTTACTTCAATTTCGAGGTTCCCACAGAGCTTCCCGGTGTTGATACAGGTATTCTTGACCCCAGAGATACTTATGCAGATGCTTCCGCATGGGAAGAGAAAGCTAAGGACCTGGCTGGCAGATTTATTAAGAACTTCTCCAAATATGAGGGTAATCCGGCTGGTAAGGCTCTGGTATCCGCTGGTCCCCAGATGTAATTGGATTTTGTCTGAAATAAGCCCCAAAATATAAAAACTATAAAAATCTCTCTGGACTTTGACGAAGTTCAGGGAGATTTTGAACATAATTTAATATACAATATATGTAGGTTCTTGTTGTTTTTTTCAGAAACCTGCGGTATTATAGATACGAATTTGAAATATATACTTTAGAGTTGCATAAGGAGAGGAAATGCGTTTCTCAACGTAAAACGCTTTGGAATGGAGGAAAAAATGAAAAAGAAGGTTATTGGAGTTATTTTTGTGTGGATTGTTTTTGTACTTTGTCTGATTGGGACGGTTGTTCTCTGGTTTAAAACCAATGCCCAGGAGGTGGAGTACGAGGAAGTGGAAGTCACAGTGGTATCCGCGGTGACAAAGCAGGTGGAAACCGATGTAAGTACTTATGATTTTTATGAGATTACAGTAAACTATCAGGGAGAAGAGGTTGCGCTGGAAAATGCGCACAATGCTTATTCCTATACGCCGGGTAAAAAAGTAAAGGCATATTTGTATAACGGAAGGTTTTTTGCAAATGTTGAAGGTGTGACATCTTCCACTACGTTGTCAACGGTTTATTTTGTTTTTCTTTTCGCAAGCTTTGGTATGCTTTTTATTGCTCCAATTTATACCTCAAAGGTTTTTCAAAAGAAAGGATAGAATGAAAGATGAAAATAAAAAAATGGAAAAAACAGGGTTTCCTTGGACTGTTACTGGGATTTGCTGTTTTTGCGGCAGCAGGCTGCGGTGGTGACTCACAGAAAGATTCACCGGAGGATACTGTGGAAGATGTGGTATATCCGGTTTCTATCGATGGAAGTGAGATTCGCATTGGTGAGACAACGGTGCAGACTCTTTTAGACAAAGGGTTAAAGATTACGGTATCTGAGATGTCACCGGATAATCAAATCACAGAATATGAGATTGATGCCGAGTCCGAGCTGGAGGCAAACAGCTATTATTCGGGAGCCTCGGTCTGGGTTACGGACCATTCCTTTGCGCACATATCCCTTGTAACTAATGAGACCAGCGCGAAGGTGGCAGACGCAGTTATTGCCTACATGGAATTTAATTTCTCCTATCAGGAGGAAGCGGAAACCTTGGAGAAGTTTGCTTTCAACGGCGTTCCTGTGACGGAGCTTACCAGAGAAAAAGCAGGAGAGCTGTTCCCTGATTTCAAGGGAGATGAAAATATGTGGTTTTCTCCAGCGACGATGCGCAATTATGAATACTTTATGGCATTTAATTCGGACGGGAATCTGACAAAATTCTCCGTTAAAAAGGAATATGATGTGGATTGGAATAACGAAGGCTGATTTATAAAAAAATCTGACAGCTTTCCATAAATTTCAGTTGTATTCTGAACGCATATTGGCTATAATAGAAGTAACCTGAGATGCACGATAACTTCTGCCAGTTTTGAACCTACATTTACTTTAAACGGGATTCCTATATTGCCAAGTGGCTGTCAAGCCCTCACTTAGGATTAAGGATTGGAAGGGAAGGCAAAAGGTTGGTTGCGGTCACCCACCTAGCTCAGCTAGGAGTCAAAAAGCAGAAGGCGGCATTTTGGGGAATTACATATGCCGCAAGTTATAGTGGCTCATTGTATACAAAAGAAAAGAGCAGTCCTATGGACTGCTCTTTTACAGTGCAAAGCAAAGAGACAGACCTAAGGGTAAGGCGGTGGAGGAAAAGTTTGAGACGGAATCATTGGAACCTGGACAAAGAGGAACGAATCGGGGTAAAAGTATTTATTTGCTGGATGGGAATTATTTTATTAGTAATATTGTTTCTGGGGAAAATTCTTTTTTCCCTGTTGGAGAAAGAGGAGATTGACGAGGAAGAACCGGAACCGATACCAGTAATCGAAGTGCTTAAAAATGTATGGATTATGGATGCCACTCAGACAGACCTTAAGATATTCAGGGACGGTGTGGAGGAAAGTTATTTCTATGGGGAAAGTGAATATTCATACATACCGGAGGAGACCAGAGAGCAGGTTGCAGATATTACCCTGACGGATGGGGAAGTTACATCCGTCAAGGTGAAAACGGATAAAATAAATGGGAAAATATTAAGTGCAGATGAGAATGGCATTGAAGTGGAGGGATACGGAAGACTGGAGTTTTGTGAAGATTACAAGGGATACCGTATTTATCAGACACTGGTTATGTGTACTTACAGGGATGTTTATTTTGGGTATGATTTTACGGATTTAGTACTGGAGGATGGAAAAGTCTGTGCACTGTTGCTGGTGAAAGAGGATGCCATGGAATCCATCCGGGTGCTCATCAAAAATGCAGATTTTGCAGGTATCCTGCATGAAAAAATAGTTTTGACGGCGGATACCGGTTTTGTGCTGACTTATGGAACCGGGGATGGGCAGACAGAAGAGACCTTCCAGGCAGGCGAGGTGCTTGAGATTGATAAAGCAAGCCCTTATTTTGTGGGCGACCGGATAAGGATTACGCCGGATGTGTTAACGGGACGGATTATTTTACAGAATGTGACACGAAGCCAGGGAATGCCCAAATACCGGGGAACCATAGAACTGCTGAGAACAGAAGAGGGACTGGTGGTGATTAATGAGGTGCTGCTGGAGGAATATCTGTACTGTGTGGTGCCCAGTGAGATGCCTGCCTCTTATCCGCAAGAGGCGTTGAAGGCCCAGGCAGTCTGTGCCAGAACCTATGCCTATGGACGTATGTGCAGGGCGGGATATCCCCAGTATGGCGCCCATGTGGATGACAGCACATCCTATCAGGTTTACAATAATATTCTGGAGCAGGAGAGTGCTACAACCGCAGTAAAAGAGACGTATGGGCAGTTGCTTTTCACCAGTGAGGGAAACTGCGCAGAGACATTCTACTATTCTACGAGCTGCGGAGTGGGCAGTGACGCTAATGTGTGGAAGACAGAGGCAGCGGGGACCCTGACTTATCTGTCAGCCACAGCCCTGAACCAGAAGACGATGAAAGAACAGATTTCGAGAGAAGGAGAGGAGACAGCAGAGGGAAGTCAGGAAGAGGACATAGGGGAGATACTGCGTGAGGAAGGGGCTTTTAGGAGTTTTATCACGGAAAAACATGCAGATGATTTTGAGGTGTCGGAAGGATGGTACCGGTGGACTTATCAGGTTAAGTCACTGGATGTAGAGTACATACAAAAAGTGCTGTCAAGCCGTTATCAGGCAAACGAGAAACTGGTACTTACCCTTGAAGAGGGAGAATATGTCAGCAGACCCATCGGAAAATTTAGTGCAGTCCGGGATATGTATATAGCAGCACGCGGAGTGGGCGGCGTGGCAGATGAACTTGTTATTGAGACGGATAAACAGACCTATAAGATTATTACGGAGCATAATATCCGTTATGTACTAAATAATGGCAGGAGTAAAATCCTGCGTCAGGATGGCAGCGAGGTTTCCTCGCCCAGTATACTGCCAAGTGCTTTTTTTGTCATAGATACTGGCAGAGAAAAGGAAAATGTGGTAGGATATACCTTAATCGGTGGTGGTTTTGGGCATGGCGTGGGCATGAGCCAGAACGGTGCAAAAGCCATGGCGCAGAGTGGGTATACCGCAGAGAATATTCTACAGTTTTTTTATAAGGACTGTATGGTTGTAAATATATATGAAGGGCAGACGTAAATAGAAGGAGTAAGAAATATTGGCAGGTAAACTTTATCTGATTCTGCGTGATTTCAACACGCAGATGAAAAAACAGAATATCAGTGCGTATGCGGCAAGCACAGCGTTTTTTCTTTTTCTGTCCCTGGTTCCCATGCTGGCTGTCATCTGTATGGTGATTCCCTATACACCGCTCACAGAGGAAAATATGCTGATGGCAGTGTCGGATATCGTGCCGGAAATGATTGCGCCTCTGGCAGAGAGTCTGGTTATGGATGTATATGAGGCATCAGCAGGAGTTCTGTCTGTGGCGGTAATCGCCGTGATTTGGTCGGCCGGAAAAGGTGTTATGGCGCTGATGCGCGGACTGAATGCCGTAAACGGAGTTCAGGAGAAACGTAATTATCTGGCAGTAAGGGCAGTTTCTTCTTTATATACAGTCATTCTGCTGGTTGCAGTTATTATTTCTCTGTTTATTATGGTTTTTGGCAATAAGCTGGTTGATATCGCCCTGTATCGGGTGCCGCAGCTACACGTCGTATGGGAATTTCTCATGAATTTCCGTTTCCTGGCGGCATGGGTAGTGCTGACACTTTTGTTTGCTGCTATTTATACTTATGTCCCGGATAAAAAGCTTCATTTCAGGGAACAGCTTAATGGGGCAGGTTTTGCGGCGGTGGTATGGAGTGTGTTTTCCTGGGGATTTTCCATGTATGTAACCTATTTTAATTCCTATACGATATATGGCAGTCTTTCGATTATTATTATTGTTATGGTGTGGATGTATTTCTGCATGTACATTATTCTTATTGGGGCATATTTAAACCGGTATTTCAGACCCATAAATGTCGTTCTGTTAAACCGGAGGTAATACAATTGTTCCGGTGAATTTCTGGTTTTGGTTGACAGCCGTGTTTCGTCATGGTAGTGTTAAGGATGTAAATAGGGGCAAACTTGGGGAAATCCAGGGACGCAAAGCTGGAAGTCTAAGGTAATATGGGGAAGTTACTAAGGAAAAGTGGTAAATTCTATAATACTATATTATTACGATAGTTCGGTTGCAATGTTTTTCATTGCAGCCGTTTTGTGTTATCCGGGGCTGCACCGTATTTACATGAAAAAAAATACGAGAGAGGTATACACATGAACAAAGGATTCAAAAAAGTACTGGCGGCGGTACTGGCACTGATGATTGGCACCACAGCAGTAAGGTGCGATGTATTTGCTGCGGAGAGTGAAAATGCAGGATTTATGGAAAGGGTTGTATCAGAAGTATCGGTTTCTGATGGTGATTCGGTCCAGAAGGAAGAGACTGGCGAAGGATGGGACGGGGAGACCACAGAAGCGGTTTATGAGGCAGAGAATTACAGGGTGACTTTTAGGCTGACCGGACACTGGGAAGGTGGATACAATGCAGGTGTGAAGATTGAGAATACCGGCGACAGCATAATTGAAAACTGGTATCTGGGCTTTGAGTATTCCAGTGTGATTGCAGGTATCTGGAATGCGGAGACAGTGACTGGTGATAACGGAAGCTATATGATTAAGAACGCAGGCTGGAACCAGGATATTGCAGTGGGAGGATATGTGGAGTTCGGTTTTTCGGGAAATGAAAATTTTGGTGGATTCCCGAAACGGTGTGAGCTCCTGAGTACAATGAAAACAGTAGAGGAGGAAGATTATTCCATTGAGTATTCTCCTGACAGTGAATGGGAAAGTGGTTTTACAGGCTCCATAACCATTACAAATCATACGGACAGTGTGCTGGAGGACTGGGTACTGGAGTTTGATTTTGGGTGGGAGATGGATTCTGTCTGGGATGGACAGCTTGTTTCCCATGAGGGAAACCACTATGTGGTCCAGAATGCCGGGTACAACAGCCGGATACAGCAGGGACAAGGGGTTTCTTTTGGATTTACCGGACATGGCGGCGGACCGGGTGAGGAACCCATGAATTATGTATTATATTCCTACAGCCCGGCGGCAGACGAGCCAATCGTTGTGGAAGACTCCGGCAGTGCTGACTGGGATGATGATGGACTGACAAATGCCCGGGAGGCTGTATATGGTACAAATCCGGCGGATTATGACACGGACGGGGACGGTTTCTCTGATTTTTATGAAACAGAACATCATATGGACCCGTTGGTATATGATGAGATTTCATTGTCCCGGACCACCATTGATATACTGGATGATTATACAGAGGTGGATTTGCAGGTACTGAACGTTGACGAGTATTATCCTCTGGAGATAGAATATGGGGAATCAGAGTTTGTTGAGTCAATCAGCGGTAAATTCAGTAATATGCAAATAGATTCGCCCATAGAAGCATTCTATGCAGTCTATAATATAAAGACCTTATTAGGACTGGATGAGCCGGGAGAGCAGTTAAAGCTGATTCAGGCTGCCCATAATCATTCGGGTGATGTCTATTCGTTCCAGCAGATATATAAGGGCCTGGAAATTCGGGGGAATACCGTTACGGTCTCGGTAGACAGAAACGGTAAGACGACCTCACTGTATGCAGTGGTTACCCCGGACAGCAGGCTCGGACAGATTGCGGAAACATCCGTTATATCAGAAGAAGAGGCAGAAAAGGCTGTTGAAGGACTGTATGGGAGTGGGGAAATGATATCCTGCCAACTTGTCTGGTACAGAGAGACTCGGGATGCAGATTTCTGCAGGGTATATGAGATAGCTGCGGAGCTGGACGGGCAGGTATATGGATTTGTGGTTGACGCGGCTGACGGAGAGGTTCTTGACAAATATGAGACCGGGGTTTATTCCATGGTGCAGGGAAAAGGACTGAATGATGATGGGGAAAAGGCTGTCTTTCCCGTGAATAAGCGTTCCTATAAGGGTTACAGTTATGTCATGGAGGATGTGGACAGAAAAATATATGTATATGATGACAGTAACGATAAGCAGCGTGTTGCTTCTGTATTCAACGTATGGACTGACCCCATTGCGGTTTCAGACTATCAAAATGTAATAGCGTCCTATGATTGGCTGAAAAATAATTATGGATATATTGGGTTAAATGGAGAGGGCGGTGATACGAATGTATATATACATGTTGAGGAACTGCAAAGAAATGCACAATATGTTGCAAATGGAGAAAAGATACGTCTGGGTGATGATGAAGATATATTTGGAAAAAAGATGATTGCTCACGAGTTGGTAACTGTTGGACATGAATTTTCCCATGCAGTTTTCCAGAATAAGGCACTGCTTTTCAATTTTAAAACAAATAAGGTAGTAAAGACCATTAATGAGGCATATGCGGATATTCTGGGAAGTTTTATTAACAATGATACATGGATGGATTCGGTGCGAAATATTGCAAATCCAAATCACAAGGGCAATCCGGCGTACATTGGTGATTTCTTTTATGATGAGAACTATAAGGACCCATATAGAAACAGCA
>CAZRZM010000159.1:0-7449 GCA_964604575.1 uncultured Acetatifactor sp. | reverse complement strand
TGGCAATCAGGGAATTCATGGTCTGGGATGCAACCTGCCCGATACTTTCCCCGGTAATCAGCCCCAGACACTCTGTTTCCTTTGCAATATGTTCCGCAATACGCATCATATATCTGCGCATGATAATCGTCAGTTCCTCATGGGGACACTGCTCATAGATATAAAGCTGGATATCCGTAAAGTTAATAACATGCAGATAAATGGGTCCGGTATAACGGGATACTATACGCGCCAAATCTACCACCTTCTGTTTTGCACGTTCACTGGTATATGGCGGCGCATGAAAATATACCGCATCAATCTTAACGCCACGTTTTGCTATCATATAACCGGCAACCGGAGAGTCGATGCCGCCGGACAAAAGCAGCATAGCCTTGCCGCCTGTGCCTACCGGCATTCCTCCCGGTCCCGGAATAATTTCAGAATAAATATAAATCTTCTCGCGAATTTCAATATTTAATAAAATATCAGGATTATGCACATCTACTTTCATCTCAGGATATGCGTTTAAAACAGCCTCGCCCATATCCATATTGATTGTCATGGAATCCTTGGGATAATTTTTGCGCGCACGTCTGGCCTGTATTTTAAATGTCTTATTGCGGTCAGGATACACATCCCCAATATATTGAATTATGGTATCACACAGCTTTTCAAATCCTTCGTCCTCCACATAGACAACCGGACAGATACCGGAGATACCGAACACCTTCTGCAGGTGCCCTACTACTTCATCAAAATCAAATTCTGTCTGTGCATCCACATAAATACGTCCCTTTGTCTTATGAATGAGAAACTCTCCCTCACATTTCTTCAGCGCGTATTTCATCTGATGAATCAGGGCATCTTCAAACAGATAACGGTTCTTTCCTTTTATACCAATCTCGGCATACTTAATCAAAAAAGCTGTAAACATATTTCCTCTCATTCTGCCGTCCGGCGGCTTCTTTCGTCTGTAACTATCTTCTGCTATATTTTCTCAACATAGGAATTTTATCATACATTACTTCCAGTGCATAGTCAATTTCCTCCATGGTGGTAAATACAGAGAAACTAAACCTTATAGTGGATTCCAGCAGGGATTTATCCACGCCGATTGCCTTCAGGGTGGCAGAAGGCTGGGGCTTATGGGCAGAGCAGGCGCTTCCTGCGGACACATAAATTCCCTTTTCCTCCAGCGCATGCAGAAGCACTTCACTGCGTACCCCTGCAAAAGACACACTGACTACATGGGGGGCTGTACCCTCGCCATAGGGTTCCTGGGGCAGAAGACCATTAACTTTCACATTGGGAATCTGGCTTACGCCCTCGATAAAATGTCGTTTACACTGATACAGGTGTCTGCTGTCCTCCTCCAGATGCTGATACAGCAGTTCTGCTGCCTTGGCAAGCCCTGCAATACCCGGAACATTCTCTGTGCCGGAACGCAGATTCTGCTGCTGACCTCCGCCATGTACAATGGACTGGATTTTAACTTTTTCACCCACATATAGAAAACCGACACCTTTGGGTCCATGAATCTTATGTCCGCTGACAGATAATAAGTCGATATTCATTTTCTTGGGGAGAATTTTTGCCTTGCCAAATCCCTGCACCGCATCCACATGGAACAAGGTATTCGGGTTCATCTGTTTAATCAGCGCCCCTGCCTCCGTTATAGGCTGCAGCGAACCAATTTCATTGTTAGTGTGCATGATGGACACCAGAATGGTTCCCTGCGTCATGGCACGCTGCAGGTTTTCCAGATGAATCTGCCCATATCCATCCACCGGAAGATATGTCACGCGAAACCCCTGGCTCTCCAGATAGTGCATGGTCTGGAGAACGGCGGGATGCTCAATCATTGTGGTAATCAGATGATTTCCCCTTCTGCGGTTCGCCATGGCACAGCCTATGAGCGCCAGATTGTCTGCCTCTGTTCCCCCCGAAGTAAAGAAAATCTCATTTTCTTTCACTTTAAGGATGCCTGCCAGAGTCTCTTTGGCATAGCGCAGATACTGCTCTGCCTGAACTCCTTTCATATGCAGACTGGAAGGATTTCCGTAATCCTCACACATTATTTTCGTCATCAACTCTGCCACCTCTGGAAAGACTCTTGTGGTGGCAGAATTGTCAAAATACACTTCCATTTTTTACTCTCCTATAGTAAACCTATACATTCGGTCTATGTCTTATGATATCATATGCAGCAGACGGTCCATATGTCCGTCACAAATCCCTGCCTTCCAGCAGGTATACCAGCCAGGAAAGCACTGTAAATCCTGCCGTCTCCGTCCGCAGAATTCTTTTTCCCAGCGTAATGGGCTCCACTCCGTTTTCACAGGCAGACTGGATTTCAGACTCCTCAAATCCTCCCTCCGGTCCGATAAAAATCGCAATCTTTTCTCCCGGATTTATTTTTCCCAGTATCTCTCTGGTATGGTTCATATCCTCTGCCAGCTCATAGGGAATCAGTTTCACATCCATCCGGGATGCCTTGTCTACCGCATCGCGAAAAGACATCACATCCAAAACCTGCGGAATACGCGCTCTCCTGCTCTGCTTTGCGGCAGCTTCTGCTATACCCTGCCATCTGGCAGTCTTTGCTTTCGCTTTCTTGTCATCCAGCTTCACAACACACCGTTTCGCTGCCACCGGAATAATTTCTGCCACTCCCAGCTCCACCGCTTTCTGCACAATCAGTTCCATCTTGTCCGCTTTGGGCAGTGCCTGAAAAAGATATATTTCCGCCGGCAGTTCCACCCCATCTTCCTTGATAAAGCGCAGTCCGCAGTATACCGCATCTTCCGCAAAGGAAAGAATACCACAGCGGTATTCTCTGCCGTCTATTCCATTGCTGACGGCAATCTCATCTCCCTCTTTCATGCGGAGCACATTTTTAATATGGTTGACATCACTTCCGGTAATTATAACACTCTTGTCGTCTATATGGATTTGTTCCGGTGCTACAAAAAAATGATACATGGTTTACTCCGATTTCTGCGCTGTCACGCTGACCCACTCGCCCTGATAAGTTACTTCCAGCACATCAAACCCCGCTGCTTTCACCGCGTCCACAACGGTCTGTTCTTTATCATCTATAATACCCGAAGTAATATAGATACCGCCCGGCTTCAACTGGTTCACAATCACCGGAGTCAGGGGAAGCAGAACGTCCGCCAGAATGTTCGCCACAACAATGTCATAACATTCATAGCCCACTTTATCCTGCACTGCCTTATCGGTAATAATATTGCCTATCATCATCTCAAATTGTCCAGGTGCGATGCCGTTTGCCCTGCAGTTTTCCGCAACCGCATCCACTGCACAGATATCCAAATCCGTTCCCACCGCATGGTCTGCTCCGAACATCAGTGACAGAATCGCCAGAATACCGCTTCCTGTTCCCACATCCAGCAGCTTTGTCTTTGGGGTAATGTATTTTCTGAGCTGACGGATACAAAGCTGCGTCGTCTCATGCATACCTGTCCCAAAGGCAGTTCCGGGGTCAATATGCAGCACCATCCTGCCGTTATCTTCCTGTTTCATATCCTCCCAGGAGGGAATTACCAGTATATCATCTATATAAAACTGGTGGAAATACTGTTTCCAGTTGTTAATCCAGTCAATATCTTCCGTTTCGTCCACAGTGACCGTTCCCTCACCGATATCCATAAACTGGCGCAGTTCCTCCAGTTGCTGTTTGATATCTGCCAATACGGTATCACGGTCCGTCGCCTTCCCCTGCACCTCCAGGCTGCCATCCTCTTTTGTTTCCACAAAAAAGCTTAAATACGCCACCCCGTCATCTTCCGGTCCGTCCGGCAGGATATCCACAAACATCTGCTCTTTCTCCAAAGCAGTCAGAGGAACCTTATCTTCAATCTGGGCGCCTTCCAGTCCGATGTCATACAAGGTGCTTATGATAACGTCTTCTGCGTCTGTAATTGTCTTTAGTTTAAATTTAACCCATTTCATTTTTATAACCATACCTTTCCAGCCGTTTCACAGCAATAACTATACCACAGATGTCTTTATATTTCCATTAAATATTTCTGTTGTTCTTCTGCTTGCAAGTCCGTTCATTTTATCGCATACTGGTATGTAGAGATATTATAAGAGTACAATTGGGAGGTATGCAGCTAATGGTAGATGCTAATATGTCATATGCTGAAGTAGAGGAGCAGTTTCGGAAATGGTTATCGGATATACACCTGGCAAGCGGAATACGTCGGTTTACGGACACTGCCATTTTTTCATTTTGTCATTCCCTGCGCCGCACTTGTCGCAAAATCGAGCCTTTTGCAGTAGGAAATATGTTTCAGGTTATATCGGAATCAGAATTTGACAATGTCTATGCCAAAATAATAAATTCCGCCAATTTTGAGGAACTGGACAACGACTCTAACGGAGCTTTTTTGGCTGCCTTAAAATTATACCAGGCTTTCCTGCATGATGATGAGACGGCGGCAGAGGCTGTTCCGGTACCTTTATATTTCAAAATCAGTCAGGCTCCAACCGATATCCCCCAGGAAGACTTTTATTCCACAACCAGAAGGGAAATTGCTCTTCATGGCGATACTGCTATTTCAAACGACCCGGATGAAACGGAGGAAGAGCCCCAGGAGGTCTACCGCTATACCGAGGTTCCCATGACGCCTGTCCAGAAAATTTACTATGGAGCGCCGGGTACCGGTAAATCCTATTCTGTCAATCAGATGCTGACTGAGCTTTATCCCATACCCTCCGAAAAGGACAGTCACTGCAGACGCACCATTTTTCATCCCACCTATACTTATGAAGATTTTGTGGGAAGCATCAGACCCTTAACCACACCTGACAGACCTCTTGACTATGTCTTTACCGCAGGACCTTTTACCATACTGTTAAAAGAGGCTTTTTTGCACCCTTATGAAACATTTTATCTGATAATAGAGGAAATCAACCGCGGAAATGCCCCTGCTATTTTTGGAGATTTGTTTCAGTTACTGGACAGACAGCCCGGAGGCAGGTCCGCTTACGCTATTCAGAGTACCAACCTGGTAACTTACCTTTCCAGAGACCCCGGACTCAAGAATCTTTTTATAGACGGCAAAATATGGCTTCCTGCTAATTTCAATATTATAGCAACCATGAATACTGCGGATGAAAATATTTTTGTTTTGGACAATGCCTTTAAGCGCCGCTTTGCTCTGGAATATGTTCCCATTCATTTTGATGATGTACCGGACGACTGGAGTGCCTGCTATGATATTTTCCAGGGAGCACAGCCTCTTGTTATGCTGTTTCGCAACACACCGCTGGAAGAATACGCAGAGAAACTGGACAAAGAGGGCAGACTGGTTCGCAACTGGCCCACTTTTGCACGCCTTACCAATAAATTAATTGACTGGATGAACAAACAGTCTATTCATGCAGGCAATATTCATCTGGCAAGGATTCCCGAAAATAAGAAACTGGGAGTATTTTTTGCAGGCAAAGATGACCTGATTAGCAGGGACGCTTTTATCAATAAAGTAATTTTCTATTTAAAACAGGATGTGTTTACCTCCTCCGACCACTATCTGACCGACTCCTTCGAGGAAATATATGACAGATACAAAAATGGGAAATATGATGTTTTTGAACTGCTGCGTTAAAAAAGCCTCCCCGAAAGACTTAAAACTGTCTTTTGGGGAAGCTTTTTTGTGTCCACAGTTTACTTCCAGAACTTCTTTTTCTTACCGTCTTTGGAGTCCCTGGAATCTTTACCTTCTTTATTTTCTCCACTATCACCGGCATCCGAAGCTTTCTTCACTGCGTTTAAGGAATCACCTGCCGCTGCATCAAACTGTCTCAATAATTCCTTTGCTTCGCTGCTTAGTTTATCGGGCACTGTCACGACCAGAGTTACATAATGGTCTCCACGTACTTCTTTGTTTCTGAGCGTAGGAACACCTTTTCCGCGCAGCCTTACCTTGGTATCCGTCTGGGTTCCTGCCTTCACATCGTAGATAACCTTGCCGTCCACAGTGTCAATCATAATTTCTCCACCCAGTGCGGCTACTGCAAAAGATACGGGAACCGTTGAGAAAATATTGTAATCCTGTCTCTGGAAAATGGGATGGCGCCCCACAATCACTTCCACAAGCACATCGCCTCTGGGACCGCCGTTAATTCCCGGCTCACCCAGACCCGGCATACGTTTGGACTGTCCGTTGTCAATACCCGCAGGAATATCCACCGCATAGCGTTTTTTCATGGGAATATATCCACTGCCATGACAATCGGAACATTTTTCCTTGATTACTTTACCGGAGCCCTGACAGTCAGGACATGTCTGTACATTACGCACTGTGCCAAAGAAAGACTGCTGGGTAAATACCACCTGACCCTTGCCGCCGCATTTCGAGCAGGTCTCCGGGGTAGTACCCGGCTTTGCTCCACTGCCGTTACAGGTCTTACAGGTTTCTTTTACCGTCAAATCAATCTCTTTTTCACATCCAAATACCGCTTCCTGGAAAGTAATCCTTACACTGGTGCGGATATTGGCGCCTTTCATTGGTCCATTATTGCGCGCACTGCTCCTGCTGCGTCCGCCGCCAAAGAAATCACCGAAGATATCACCGAAAATATCGCTGAAGTCCGTGCCGCTGAAATCAAAACCACCGGCTCCTCCGCCGTCAAATGCGGAATGCCCGAACTGGTCGTACTGACGTTTCTTTTCCGGGTCACTTAAGACTGCATACGCCTCTGATGCTTCTTTGAATTTTTTCTCGGCTTCTGCATCACCCGGATTCATATCCGGGTGATACTTCTTTGCCAGAACACGGTATGCTTTTTTAATTGCCGCTTCATCTGCATTTTTATCTACGCCCAGGACCTCATAATAGTCCCTCTTCTGCTCTGCCATGATACTGCCTCTCCAAACTATTCCTTATACTTCGCGGAAGTCTCCGTCAATAATGTCATCGTCTGCCGCACTGCTCTCTGCACTCTGGGCACCACCCATGTTACTCATGTCAGGTCCTGCTGCTCCCTGTGCCTGCTGCATGTTCTCATACATCTTGGTGAACAGAGACTGTGCACTGTTCGTCAGCTTCTCTTTTGCCGCTTTGAGCTCATCCACATCACTGTCGCTCATCTCTGTATCTTTGGTTCTCTCCAGAATTGCTTTGACAGCTTCCAGATCAGCCTGAACCTGAGTCTTATCACTGTCTGCAATCTTGTCACCAACCTCATTCAGTGCCTTCTCTGTCTGGAATACAAAGGAATCTGCATCATTTCTTGCTTCAATTGCTTCTTTTCTCTTATTATCCTGTGCCTCGAATTCAGCCGCCTCCTTCACTGCTCTCTCGATATCCTCATCGGACATATTAGAACCTGCAGTGATGGTAATGTGCTGTTCTTTACCGGTACCCAAATCCTTAGCGGATACATTTACGATACCGTTGGCATCAATATCAAAAGTAACCTCAATCTGAGGGATTC
>CAZRZM010000158.1:0-7474 GCA_964604575.1 uncultured Acetatifactor sp. | reverse complement strand
CACTGCGTCTGATAAACGAGAATTTTTGAGAATGCAAAAAATAAAGTATAAATCTATAGAAATTAATTTAAATAGTCGATATAATAAAGCAAACTAAATTTGTTTGGAGGTGATATGGGATGTTAAAACAGATAAGAGAAGCAAAATTGACACTGGGTATTATTATGTTTTTGTTAATTTGTTTGCCTGTTTGTATGCCCACAGCTGCACAGAGTTTAGATGTGTCTTCAGGCGATGTATCATCGGGAAATGCGACTGTGGTGAATGAAGTTGTTGAAGTGCTGTTGCCCACGGAGTTCACAGTCTTACTATATAAAGAACCCGGAGAAGACGTCATGAAATTAGAAAGCCAGGATATTTTGCTGATTAATAAGAGTGGTTTTCCGGTAAATGTAAAAGTAAAAGATATAAAATGCACGATAAAAGAAAACACAGAAGAAACGGGAGAGGACAATTGTTTATTTTTGCGGGTAAAGGAGTTCCAAAAAGATGAGTATGTAGTTCCATATGAGAGAGGAAATTTTATTCCTTTTTATATAGGTTTGGATGAAACCGGAACAGAGACCGACGAACAGCAATTAATGAAGGAAGCAGAGGGCTGGAATCCTGTCGGGGCAGTTGAAAGTGCTGATTACAGTATATTAAGGCTGGAGGGAAAGATAGGTAATGATAAGCTGAGAGAAGAGGATATAGAAGTGGGAATTGTATTTGAGTTTGAGGCGGCACAGGAGGGAAAAGAGTGAAAAAACTATTATTACTAGGTGGTTCACGTTATTTGGTGCCAGTTATAGAAGCGGCTCATAATTTGGGGTTATATGTTATTACATGTGATTATTTGCCAGACAACGATGCTCATAAATTATCAGATGAATATCGTAATATTAGTATTATAGATAAAGAAGCAGTGTTGGCAGCAGCAGAGGAAATGCAAATCGATGGTGTAATGTCATTTGCTTGTGACCCAGGGGTTGTTACAGCGGCGTATGTAGCAGGAAAAATAGGAGTGCCATTCCAGGGTTCCTATGAATCAACAGTGATATTACAAGATAAGGGACTGTTTAGAAAGTTTTTGGCAGACAATAATTTTAATGTTCCTCATGCTAAGAGGTATACTGATATGAAAGCGCCATTTCAGGATATTGATTTCTTTAATTGGCCTGTAATTGTAAAACCGGTTGATTCTGCTGGGAGTAAAGGTGTAAATAAAGTGGATTCCCCATCTAAGTTGGAAAAAGCAATTGAGATAGCAGTAAAAGGTTCACATAACGAGGCATTTATTGTTGAAGATTTTATTACATTTGCTGGATACCATTCGTCTGCAGATATGTTTACTGTAGATGGAAAATTAAAGTTTGTGACATATTCGGATCAATTATTTGATAGGGAGGCTGAGAATCCGTATACACCAGCGTATATTATTTGGCCTTCTTCAATGAAAGAACAGCATCAGGAAATTTTATCAACTGAAATACAGAGATTGATGAAACTTTTGAACATGAAGACGGGAATTTATAATATTGAAACTTGTGTAGGCATCGATGGCAAACCATATATTATGGAGGTATCTCCAAGAGGTGGTGGCTGTAAGATTGCAGAATTGCAGAGATTGGCTTATGGAATAGATTTAATAGAAAATGAGGTAAGAAAAGCAGTTGGACTTTCCGTTCAAAATGTTTGCCAATCAGAGTGTGACGGTCATTGGTGTGAATTGGTGGTTCATGCCAGAACTGGACGGAGCGGTGTATTAAAAGGTATAAGAATTGATTCTGAAATTGAGAAAAAATATGTAAAAATGGTAGATATATCTGCTAAGGAAGGTGATTTGGTTAAACCGTTTACCGGAGCAAACATGGCACTTGGAGATATGTTTCTGAGATTCGACAGCCGTGAAGAATTGGACGAGATTATGGCTAAATCTAACGAATGGCTACATATTGATCTGAAGTGAAAGAGATAATTGACGGTAACACGGGAATAATAGTGCTGAATCCGGATGATGCAAACAAAGAATGGCGATAAAATGACAAATTATTTTATAACAGGAATCACAGGTCTGATTGGCAGTCTGATAATGAAGAAAATCATACAGTCAGAAGAATATGCAGAAGGAAATGTAAGAATCACTGCATTGGTAAGAAATACAATAAAGTTTCAGGAAATGTATAAGGATTACGATTGCAGCAGTGTAATGCTGCTCGAAGGAGAACTGAGTGAGAATCTGACGGATAAGGCGGCTTTGAATTCGATTGATTATATGATTCATTGTGCATCTGCTACAACCTCTTCCTATATGATTTCCAATCCGGTGGAGACAGCGGACAGTATTGTTATGGGAACGCACAATATCCTGGAATTGGCACGCCAAAGGAAGATAAAGAGCATGGTATATCTTTCCTCCATGGAAGTCTATGGGAAGGTGCCGGACATTGGAAGACCCAGGCGTGAAGAAGAACTCGGAGAGATTCAGCTTGATAATGCGCGGAGCTGTTATTCATTGGGCAAACGCATGGCAGAGCATTATTGCTATATTTATGCGCAGGAATATGGTATTCCGGTTAAAATTGCAAGACTTGCGCAGACATTTGGAACAGGTGCCAGACCAGAGGATAATCGTGTATATATGCAGTTTGCCCGATCTGTTGCAGAGAAAAGGGATATTGTATTAAGAACGGAAGGCTTGTCCATGGGCAATTACTGTGCAACAGAGGATGCCATTAATGCAATTTTTACAATATTATATAAAGGGGCAGATGGAGAAGCTTATAATGTAGTAAATGAAGCGAATACTATGTGTATAAGAGATATGGCACAGCTGGTGGCAAAACAGGTGGCAGGCGGCAGCATTAAAGTGAAAATAGAGCTGGAAGATTCTAATAAAACGGGCTATGCACCTGATACGGGGCTGAGGTTATCCGGTGAAAAGCTTGGAAAGCTGGGATGGCAGCCTACAAAGAATTTGGTGGAGATGTATAAAGATGTAGTAAGGGAAGTTTCGCGGGTCTGCTGCTAATTTCCTGCAAAAATGGTAGAAAAAGGTATAAAGGGTCGTTATAATAATACAGATATATATTGAGAGGAGACACAAATGCAGAATCAGGAAAATAACACGCACTTAGACGCCCTGGAGGCGGAAGCAATTTATATTATACGGGAAGTGGCAGCAGAATGTGAAAAGCCGGTGATGCTGTATTCCATCGGTAAGGACAGCTCGGTAATGCTGCATCTGGCTATGAAAGCATTTTATCCGGAGAAGCCGCCTTTTCCGTTTCTGCATATTGATACCACATGGAAATTTAAGGAAATGATTTCATTTCGTGACAGAATAGCCAGAGAAAAAGGAATCGAGATGCTGGTATATACCAATGAGGAAGGTGTGGCACAGGGCATCAATCCCTTTGACCATGGTTCGGCGTATACGGATATTATGAAGACCCAGGCGTTGAAACAGGCCCTTACAAAATATGGCTTTACGGCAGCTTTTGGCGGCGGCAGGCGTGATGAGGAAAAGTCCAGGGCAAAGGAGAGGATTTTTTCTTTTCGGAATGAAGCGCAGGCGTGGGACCCCAAAAACCAACGTCCGGAAATGTGGAAGCAGTACAATACCCGGATTCACAAGGGAGAAAGTATTCGTGTTTTCCCGATTTCCAATTGGACGGAGAAGGATATTTGGCAGTATATAGCCAGGGAGAGAATCGAAATCGTTCCGCTGTATTTTGCCAAGGAACGTCCGGTGGTATACAGAGACGGGAACATTATCATGGTAGATGACGACAGGATGCGTCTGCTCCCGGGGGAAAAGGTAGAGCATAAATGTGTCCGTTTCAGGACGCTGGGCTGTTATCCGCTGACCGGTGGCGTGGAGTCTGCTGCCGATACATTGGAAGCTATCGTGGAGGAAACGCTTGGCGCGGTGACTTCGGAGAGAACCAGCCGGGTGATTGACCATGAAGCGGCGGGAAGTATGGAAAGACGTAAATGGGAGGGGTATTTCTAGGATGAATGGATTACTGAAGTTTATTACATGCGGCAGTGTGGATGATGGAAAGTCTACGCTTATCGGACATATGCTTTATGACGCCAAGCTATTGTTTGCAGACCAGGAACGTGCGTTGGAGCTGGACAGCAGAGTGGGCAGCAGGGAAGGACAGATTGATTATTCCCTTCTTTTGGACGGATTAATGGCGGAGCGCGAGCAGGGAATCACAATAGATGTAGCTTATCGTTATTTTACCACGGAGCACAGAAGCTTTATTGTGGCGGATACCCCGGGACATGAGGAGTATACGCGGAATATGGCTGTAGGCGCTTCCTTTGCGGATCTGGCTGTGATTTTGGTGGATGCCACACAGGGTATTCTGGTGCAGACCAGACGCCATGCCAGAATTTGTGCCCTGATGGGTATTAAATATTTTGTATTTGCTGTGAATAAGATGGATCTGGTGCGTTATGACCAGTCTGTCTATAAGAGAATTGAGAAGGATATTAAGAAGCTTGCAATTGACCTGGAGCTTTTTCATGTGGAAGTGATACCGGTATCAGCTACGGAAGGCGATAATGTTACTTTTAAATCCGATAATATGACATGGTACAGAAAAAAAACTTTGCTGGCGTATCTGGAATCTGTGAATGTGGATGACGGCAACCCGGAACAGGGATTTGTGATGCCGGTTCAGCGGGTGTGCAGACCTAATCACAGCTTCCGCGGATTCCAGGGGCAGATTGAAGCCGGCAGTATTTCAGTAGGCGATGAGCTTGCAGTGCTGCCAAGCGGTGAGAGCGCTAAGGTGCAGTCTATATTGGTGGCGGATAAAGCTGCGCAGAGCGCAGGAAGGGGCTGCCCGGTTACCATACAGCTTAACAGGGAAATCGACGTGTCCAGAGGGTGCGTGCTGACAAAAGATACACAATTGAAGGTCAGCAGCATGTTTACGGCTTCCATACTTTGGATGGATGATGTGCCGTTGGTTCAGGGCAGAAATTATATGTTAAAATTAGGAACGAAGATGATACCTGCAACGGTCATGTCCGTTAAGTATAAGGTAGATATTAACTCGGGTGAGCATTTGGCAACATCAAAGCTATACAAAAATGAAATTGCGGTATGTGATCTCGTTCTGGCAGAAGAGATTGTATATGATACTTTTGAGGCGCACAGGGATTTAGGATGCTTTATTCTGATTGACCGTGTAAGTAATATGACCTCTGCCTGTGGAGTGGTGGAGCATTCGTTGCGAAGGTCAGAAAATCTTGTGTGGCAGAAGCTGGATATCACACGCGAAATCCGCGCAGGTAAAATGGGACAGAAGCCCATGACGCTGTGGTTTACCGGGCTTTCCGGCGCAGGAAAGTCTGCTTTGGCGAATGAACTGGAGAAAGCGTTGGGTGTTCAGGGCAAATATACAATGCTTTTAGATGGCGACAATGTGAGAATGGGGCTGAACCGGAATCTTGGTTTTGAGGAACAGGACAGGATTGAAAATATCAGGCGAATCGCAGAGGTGGCAAAGCTGATGAATGATGCCGGTCTGATTGTTTTGACCTCCTTTATTTCTCCTTATAGAAGCGACAGGGAACGGGCGAGAAAGATTATCGGAGAGGGTAATTTTGTGGAAATCTATGTCAGTACCCCTTTGGAGGAATGTGAAAGGCGGGATGTAAAGGGCTTATATAAAAAAGCGAGGGCAGGACAGATCCCGAACTTTACAGGAATTTCCAGTCCTTATGAACCACCGGTGAGTGCGGAAATCGAAATTGATACCAGCAGATGTACACTGGAGGAGGCGACGGAAATAATTTTGAAGAAAATTCAAAATTATTTGTAGACAAAATAATAGATAAAGAGGAATCGGAGACAGATGGATAAAAATCGAAATAAGAAGGTGAAAACACTGATTTCTTCTATGATGAAAATTGGCTGTATCGGTTTTGGCGGAGGTAATGCGCTGATTCCGGTAATCCAGAAAACCATTGTAGAGGAAGAGAAAATGGTAGAACAAAATGAATATGAGGAAGATGTGGTTATTGCAAGCATTACTCCGGGGGCACTTCCCGTTGAGATTGCGGGGGGGGTCGGAAAGAGAGTGTTTGGCTGGAAAGGTATGCTTGCCGGTTCCATGGGAATGGCTTTCCCGGGGGTGTTCTTAACGGTTTTTCTGCTGTCCGTCTTTTCCTATTTGAACGATTATGTGCTGCGGCAGATTGAGTTCTTAACAGTAGGAATTACGGCTTTTATTGCCTGTCTGTTGACGGACTACATTGTAGGAACGATAGGAAAAGCCTGCTCAAAGGCGGAAATTAGAAATATAGTAATGATTATTGTCGGTGTATTTGCTTTAACTTGCGGAAAGAATTTATTTCGACTATTTCAGGTAGACGGTTCGCCTTTGTTTGCATTGTCTACGATTCACATTTTTGTTATGGCTTTTTTTGTGATATTGTTTACCTGCGGCGCGACAGATTTGCTTCATATTAGTGTGGCAGCTGTCATGTGTCTGTTGTATATTCTGTGTGTCGGAAAAAATAAGTGTATTCAGAACCCGATAGTATATTACTGCGTTGTTGGTTTGATGATTATTTTGGCGTGCTATGGAATGAGAAAACAATTTTCAAACGGCAATAAAATGCATAATTTAAAAATAAAAGAAACCGGGAAAGAAATTTTGGTGTTGACCATTTTGCTGGCAGTTGCCTATGTGATTGCATTACTGGTAACAGATCAGGCTTTTTTGTATATAGCCAATGGGTTTCTTTCTTCTATTATTTCCTTTGGTGGAGGAGACGCCTATCTGACTGTTGCGGAGGGGATGTTTGTAAATACGGAACTTATTACAGAAGAAGCTTTTTATGGAAGCATTGTACCGTTAGTAAATATACTTCCCGGATCTATTTTGTGCAAGACGTTGAGTGGAGTAGGCTTCTTTGTCGGTTATAACCAGTCAGGAAATGTGTTTTTGGCATATTTGGCGGCATTGGCAGGGTTTATCTGTAGTATAGTGGCTTCCTGCGGTGTTTTTTCGGTAGTTGGATGTATATACGGCAGCTTTGAAAAATTAGAGGTTTTTCAATTAATAAAGCGCTGGATAAGACCCATTGTGTCGGGACTTATGCTCACAGTGATTTTGGCATTAGTATATCAGAATCGAAAGTTGGGGATAACGGAGTCCATAGGGTGGTTTCCGGTTGGCATTATGGTTCTGATATATGGGTTGGATGTATTTCTTTATTATCGTAAAAAGATGAGCAACGGAAAAATTGTTATGATTTCCGCCGTGTTGTCATTCTTACTTTGTAATGTAATTATGTTTTTTAATAAAATATAAGGAAATGAATATGTGGGAAAAATTATATTTTGCCTGCAAGGAAATGGGAGCATATCTACAGCTGAAAGATGGGGCTGTTGACCAGATTCACGATTCTTTCCTGCCATAGTAAGGATGGTATTGTGACTGCCCGATGCTTATTTTATCAATCCATT
>CAZRZM010000157.1:0-7750 GCA_964604575.1 uncultured Acetatifactor sp. | reverse complement strand
ATTACAATACGGAGGCAATCAAGACTCTGATTCGCCGCGCTATGGATATGGGATTTTATGAAGGCGTGAACCTGTCACTTGCGTACTGTGACGACTGAGGACATCAGGAACTGGAGATGTATGTATGCACGAAGTGCGGCAGCCGCAATTTAACCAAAATCGACAGGATGAATGGATATCTGTCTTACTCCAGAGTACATGGCGATACCAGACTTAACGATGCAAAAATGGCAGAGATTGCGGAAAGGAAGAGTATGTGATATGAGATATCACAATATTACCAAAGACGATATGTTAAATGGGGATGGTCTGCGCGTTGTACTCTGGGTGGCAGGCTGTAACCATTGTTGTAAAGAATGCCATAATCCGGTTACCTGGGACCCGGACGGCGGTCTGCTGTTTGACGAGGCAGCCAGACAGGAGATTTATGAGCAGTTAGATAAATCTTATATTTCCGGAATTACGTTTTCGGGAGGGGACCCGCTCTATCCGGGAAACCGTCTGGATGTGCGTAATTTTATGGCAGAGATTAAAGAAAGATATCCTGATAAAACTATATGGATGTATACAGGAGACAGTTGGGAGAATATTTATCATTATCCGCTCATGCAGTATCTGGATGTGGTGGTTGACGGAGAATTTCATGTGGAAGAAAAAGATGTGAAACTCTTGTGGAAAGGAAGCAAAAACCAGAGGGTCATTGATGTAAAACGTACCTTGAAGCAGGAAGACCCATCCATACCCATACTGCACTGTGGCGATTATGCCGGGGACAGTGTGCAGACTAAGCCGGTTGCCAGTGCGGCGGTCACATCCTGTATCTTATAGTTACATTAAAAATTGAGAGAAGCGAGAGATAAAATGCGTAGAATAGCACAATTTTTTAAGGTAAGCCGGGATAATTTTCTACAGGCGGTGCAGGAAGAGTTTCCGCAATATGCACAGAAGGATATTGAGGATATGTATGAAAATCTTATGCTGCCGGTCCGTGCCACGAAGGGGAGTGCAGGATATGATTTTTTTGCACCTTTTGCTTTTAGTCTTCCTCCAGGGGTGACGATTAAGATTCCCACCGGAATACGCGTGAAGATGGAAGAGGACTGGGTTTTAAAAATATATCCCAGAAGCGGACTGGGTTTTAAATACCGTCTGCAGATGAATAATACAGTGGGAATTATTGACAGTGACTATTACTATTCCGATAACGAGGGACATATTTTTATAAAAATGACCAATGCCTCCAATGAAGGGAAAACAGTGGAAGTAGCTGCGGGAACCGGATTTGCACAGGGAATCTTTCTGGAATACGGCATCACAGTGGATGATGCGGCAGAAGGAATCCGCAATGGCGGCTTTGGAAGTACAACTACATAGTAACAATTGGAATATAGAAGCTCCATTTCGGTGAAACTAAGTCTGAGAGTATAGACTAAAATCCAAGAAAGGGAGTTTACTATTGAAAGAGCAGGAAAAACAGAAAAACGGATATTCCAAAGAAGAACAGGGCTTCGGACAGCAGGACAAAAAGATTTCGGGAGTTCTGCAGCAGGATATGCAGTATCTGAATCAGGTACTGGATATTACCCACAACTTTGATGTGATTCACCGGATTGTGCATATGGGCGGCAGAGAAGCATGTATGTATCTGATTGACGGCTTCTGTAAGGATGATTTAATTCAGAAGCTGTTACAGTATTGTATGGATATGACGCCGGAAAATATGCCGAAGGATGCCCATGAGATGTCCAAGAAGGGAATTCCCTATGTGGAGGTTGATATTGAATCCCAGTGGAATCTGATTGTGAATGGGCTTTTGTCGGGAGTGTTTATTTTACTGGTTGACGGCTATGACAAAGCCATTATGATTGATTCCAGAACCTATCCTGCCAGAGGGGTGGAGGAGCCTGAAAAAGACAAGGTTTTAAGAGGCTCCAAGGATGGTTTTGTGGAGACAATCGTCTTTAATACCGCTCTGATACGAAGAAGAATCCGCAGTACGGATTTACGGATGGAGATAATGAATGCCGGGGAAAATTCCAAGACGGATATTGTTCTCTGCTATATGGATGACAGGGTAAATCATTCTTTTCTGGAGGAAATGAAGAATAAAATACAGAATATCAGGGTGGATGCCCTGACCATGAACCAGGAGAGTCTGGCGGAGTGCCTTTACCGGAGGAGATGGTACAATCCATTTCCCAAGTTTAAATATACGGAAAGACCGGATACAGCAGCAGCGCAGATACTGGAAGGCAATGTTGTCATACTGGTGGACAATTCTCCGTCTGCCATGATAATGCCTACCACAATTTTTGATGTGGTGGAGGAGGCGGATGATTATTATTTTCCGCCGATTACAGGCACGTACCTGCGTCTGACCCGGTTTTTAATTGCATTATTGACATTTCTTTTGACACCTACATTTTTACTTTTTACGAATCATGTGGAATGGGTACCGGAAAGTTTTTCTTTTATCCTCTTAAAAGAGGCGCCCAATATTCCCCTGCTGTGGCAGTTTTTGATTCTGGAGCTGGCGATTGACGGTTTGAGGCTGGCGGCGGTAAACACACCCAATATGCTCAGTACCCCCTTAAGTGTAATGGCGGCGCTGGTTCTGGGAGAATTTTCTGTAAACAGTGGCTGGTTTTCCTCGGAAGTAATGTTGTATATGGCTTTTGTAGCAATAGCCAACTATACCCAGGCAAATTATGAGCTGGGTTACGCATTGAAATTTATGCGAATCCTTTGTCTGGTGTTGACGCAGGTGTTTGGTCTGTGGGGATATATAGCGGGAATTGTGATAAGCGTCCTTTCTGTGGTATGCAACAAGACAGTTTCCCGCCAGAGTTATATTTATCCACTGATACCATTTAACTGGAATAAATTAAAAGGAAGACTGGTGCGCAGAAGACTTCCGGGAGCATTAAAAAAATAAGGGAAAAAGGACAGGGTTAGTATTATGTTTAAACTGGTAACAGATTCTACGGCTGATTTACCACAGGAATATCTGAGAGAACACGATATTGAGTGTATCAATCTTAAGTATATTGTGGATGATGTGGTATATGGGCAGGGGCAGGAGATGCCCTGGCAGGAGTTTTATGCTTATATGCGAGGGGGAAAAATGCCCACTACATCCCAGGTAAATCCGGATGAGGCAAAAACATGCTTTGAGAAGATTCTGGAACAGAATAAAGAAATTCTATATCTTGCATTTTCATCAGGATTAAGTGGGACTTATAATAGTGTGAAAATTGCTGCTGAAGAGCTGATGGAGGAGCATGGGGACTGCAGAATTGTTGTGATTGATACGCTGGCGGCGTCTCTGGGCGAAGGGCTTCTTGTCCATAACGCGGTATGTATGCGTGATGCAGGCAAGTCTATGGAGGAAACCGCCAGGTGGATTATGGAACATCGTCTGCATCTGGTTCATGCTTTTACCGTAGATGATTTATTCCATCTTTACCGGGGCGGACGTGTCAGCAGAACAGCGGCTGTGGTAGGAACCCTTGCGGGTATTAAACCCAGGCTTCATGTAGATGATGAAGGTCATCTGGTTCTCATTGGCAAAGTGCGTGGGCGTAAAAAGTCGTTGACTGCACTGGTCGATTATATGGAAGAGAAAATGGGCAGTTTCCGGGATGATAATAATATTGTTTTTATCAGTCATGGGGATGCTCTCGAAGATGCGGAATTTGTAAAAGATATGGTAGAAAAACGCTTTGGAATTACCCGTTTTTTGATAAACAATGTGGGGCCTACCATCGGAGCCCATTCGGGTCCGGGAACCATTGCACTGTTTTTCATGGGCGAGTCACGGTAAAACAGAAAATAATTTTGTGGAAAATTTGTAACAGTTCAGCCTTGCACCGGAACACTACGCCGGTACAAGGCTGAATTTTTGTCATTTTTTGCACAAAAAACATGCGTATACATACTATGATATTAAAGATATATTTAAAATATGAAAGGAAAACGTATGCCTGATTATAAATATAACGAGAAAGTAGATACTTTCCCGGTTGCTATGGCATATGTACCGTGGCAGCATTTTGATAAAATGTATGATGATTTGGAAAAGGCATTCTGTGCCGGAACCATTTTTCCGGAACTGAATAAACCGTTTACAGGAAGGAGATGTGTATAGTGGGTGGCAAGGAGCAGATGTTAAGGGATATCAGTACCGTGGATTTTGTTATGGTGGAGCTGATGCTCTATCTGGATACACATCCCTTTGACCGCAGTGCAATGGAGTATTTTAATCATTACAGCAGGGTGAAAAGTCAGATGACAAGAGAATTTTCACAGAAATATTTTCCATTGACAAAGGATATGGCTGACAGCAATAAAGAGTGGAGATGGGGAGCAGCGCCTCTGCCATGGGAAGGAGTGTGCGGATAATGTGGAATTATGAGAGAAGATTACAGTTTCCGGTAAATATTAAGGAGCCCAATGCCAAGCTTGCCCAGGTGATTATTTCACAGTTCGGCGGACCGGACGGAGAACTGGCGGCAAGTATGCGGTATCTGTCACAGAAATTTGCCACCCCTTACAAGGAAGTGGCAGGACTGTTGAATGATATCGGTACGGAGGAGCTTGCCCATCTGGAGATGATAGGAGCCATTGTGTACCAGCTCACCCGCAATCTTTCCATGGAGGAGATTGAGAAGAGCGGCTTTGATAAATATTATGTGGACCATACTCTGGGACTCTGGCCCCAGGCGGCTGGCGGTATTCCTTTCAATGCCTGTGAATTCCAGTCCAAGGGTGATATTATCACAGATTTGTTTGAGGATATGGCGGCAGAACAGAAAGCCCGCAGTACCTATGACAATATCCTTCGTCTGGTAAAAGACCCGGATGTATGCGAACCCATTAAATTCCTCCGCGCCCGTGAGATTGTGCATTTCCAGAGATTCGGTGAAGCGCTTCGTATTACAACAGATAAACTGGACAGCAAGAACTTCTACGCATTCAATCCCGGCTTTGATATGTGTGAAGACTGTAACTGTTAAGTTATGTGATATTTGTGAAAATGAGGGGCAGATGCTGTCTGCTCCTTTTTTGTGTGAAAAAATCTGATAGGGTGACATCATATTGCAACATGAACAAAGATGTTAAATATTACGCTTGCTTTGCCAGGTGAAAATGTATAATAATGACAAGGTATTCTTTACATATATAAGCATTTATAATATTTTTTTCAGGAGGTAGTAGATGATATGAAAAAGAAAATGTTTGCAACCCTTTTGATGGCAGTTGCATTAGTAGTGGCACCTGTAGGAGGACAGCTTGCGACTTATGCTGCCAGCCTGACTGGCAACAATACTGTCCCCAGTTTGACTGGCAACAACACGGTACCTAGTCAGACTGGAAATAACACGGTACCCGGCACATCCGGTTCGGCTGGCAACACCACCTCATCCAACACCGCCTCATCCGGTTCATCGAATGAACAGGCGTATGTAGGAGACCTTGTGGCGCAGATTTCTGCAGCAGAGGAAGGTGCGACGGTTCGTTTCACAGGTGTACAGACTTTATCCAAATCTGTTTTGTTGCAACTGATGGAGAGAAGCGATGTGACGCTGGTTCTGGAGTATACTTATCAGGAACAGGATTATGTAGTAACCATTCCGGCAGGGACAGCGTTTGTAGAGGATGATATTAACTGGTATGGACCTTTGTATCTGGCATTGCATTATGGAAACAGCGCTTCTTCGTATGTGGTAAAAAGTGGTGATACCATGAGCAAAATTGCAGCACAGCATGGTATAACGCTTAGAGAACTTGCAGCTAAGAATCATCAGATTGCAGACGTGAACAGAATTCGTGTAGGTCAGAAGATTACAATCCGGTAATTAGGATACATCGTTTGAAGTTACAAACAGGCAGGCTGTTGGGTGTGAACGCAACAGCCTGTTTGTTTATAAATCTATCTGGAAAGGAAGGAAAAAGATGCGTACTCAGATACAAGAGGCTTCCAGGGTGGCTGTAAATATGTATTTGATAATGCTGTTACTGGTACTGCCGTTGTACATGCAGGATGGATATACGATGATTGGCGATGTAAAGTATCGTTTTTTTCGCAATGTCACTTTGTTTTTTCTGATTGTAATGCTGGCACTGCTTGTAATATGGCTGACGGTAAAAGGAGAAACAAAGCGGATAAAAGCCTCTTTTTCCGGAACGGATATTGCAGCGGTCTGCTTTCTGGTAAGCGCTGTTGTTTCATGGTGTTTTTCACAGAACAGAACTGTGGCATGGTATGGTTTTTCCGGGTGGTACATGGGACTTTTGTCACAACTGATATTTGTATGGATTTATTTTGCAGCCTCCAGATTGTATGATGGTTCCAGGGAAGTGCTCTGGGCATTTCTGGCGGGAGCAGTTACAGTAATGGCACTGGGAGTTTTAAACTGTTATAATGTCGATGTCCTGGGTCTGTTTCAAAATCTTGGGGATTGGAACCGGGAGCATCTTTTATCTACCGTCGGAAATAAGAACTGGTATTGTGGGTATGTCAGCGTGGCATCATCGGTGTGTATCTGTTTTGCATGTACGGGAAATAAGGTACAGCGAACAGCAGGGCTTTTAGGATGCCTGCTCTTTTTTTGGACGCTTTTGACACAGGGCAGTGAAGGTGGTTATCTGATTCTTTTTGCGCAAATGGCAGTATTACTGGTATGGTCGCTGGATAACAGAAAAAAACTGCTGTCCTTTTTGGCTGTCATAATGTGCTGTCCTCTGGCCGGACTGCTGGGACAGTACTGTATCAGGTTCCGGGGATTGGTATTGGTGGAAGACGGAACTTTAAACGGTTTTTTATTTTGGAAAGGCTGGCTGCCCATGCTGGTTCTGCTCGTAATATTTTTGATTTTGTTATGTATGAGGAGCAGGAATGGATGTGAAGATAAGCTACAGAGTAAAGCAGTGAGGAAAATAGTCATAGGGGTGATAGCCGCTGCTATTGTGTCAGGAGCATTTCTGTTCATTTTGTGTCAGATATCTGATAGAGTCTGGGAGCTGTTGGGGCGCAAGGAGCTTCTGCGTTTGACGAATACATGGGGCAATAACAGAGGGGCAATCTGGCGTATGGGAATGGAAAGCTTTCTCAACGGAGGAGTAATAAGCAGACTGTTTGGAGCAGGGCCGGACTGTTTTTATTATGCGGTTCGTGAATATGATTCGGTCAGTGCCGGTATGTATATTACCGGACAGTGGGAAGGGGCTGTATGCGCCAATGCCCATAACGAATGGCTGAATATGCTGATTAATCAGGGAATTTTGGGATTATTGGCCTATGGAGGAATCTTCGTTACTTTATATGTCAGATTGTGGAGGCGGATTGAAAAAAATTCTGCTGTACTTTTGGGGCTTATGGCGATAAGTGGATATTGTATGTATGGCATAGTCAGTTTCCAGCAGGCAGTTTCCACTCCGCTGATGTTTGCGGTTTTAGGAATTTCGGAGGCAATGATACGCAGGAAGAAGTGAAAATGTTTTCATTTATGAGGGAAATGCACTAAAAATCATTCTGTAAAAAAGCAACTAAAAGAATAAAAATCTGTTGATAAGCCAACGCTAAATACCGTATAATGAAAATAGAAGCTACGCATCATTAGAAAATGAAAGGAAGTGATACTATGGCACCTGCAACACAGGTTATTAGAACCAATGAACTTGCTGCGAAAATGGAATACTCCGAAAAAACAGCCATAGGCGCATTATGTGACGAACTCTCCAAAGGAAT
>CAZRZM010000156.1:7231-7827 GCA_964604575.1 uncultured Acetatifactor sp. | reverse complement strand
CACATGGAATCGACCTTCCATTTGACGCCAGTCACAGCTATAGCAGGGACCGTAACCTATGGCATATCAGTCATGAAGGCTTAGAACTTGAGGACCCATCCTGCGAACCAAATTATGAACATCTTCTAGTCTTGGGCGTTACCCCCGAGAAGGCTCCAGACGAGCCGGAATACGTAACTATGACCTTTGAGAACGGCGTGCCGACAAGTGTAAACGGCGAAAAAATGAAAGTTTCCGATATTATCCGTAAGTTAAATGAACTTGGCGGCAAACACGGCATCGGCATTATTGATATCGTAGAGAATCGCGTTGTGGGTATGAAATCCCGCGGCGTCTATGAAACTCCCGGCGGAACCATTCTGATGGAGGCTCACCAGCAGTTGGAGGAACTGATTCTGGACCGCGATACCTATGCAATGAAAAAGGAAATGGGAAGCCGTTTTGCAAGTCTGGTATACGAAGGCAAATGGTTTACTCCTCTGCGCGAGGCAGAGCAGGCTTTCATTGAGAAAACCCAGGAGTATGTAACCGGTGAAGTAAAATTCAAGCTTTATAAAGGCAATATCATCAAAGCAGGAACTACCTCACCATATTCA
>CAZRZM010000156.1:0-7221 GCA_964604575.1 uncultured Acetatifactor sp. | reverse complement strand
CAATGAGAGCATTGCATCCTTTACCACAGGTGATTTGTATGATCACCACGACGCGGAAGGATTTATTAATCTGTTCGGACTCTCCTGCAAAGTAAGGGCGATGAAGATGCAGCAACAGGGAGAGCAGTTAATCTAAAAGAGGTGCTTATGAGATATTTGATTCTTTTACCGGCTGGTTATCTTGTGGTAATTAATCTGGTGGGATTTGTAATCATGGGCGTTGACAAGAAAAGAGCCATCCGGGGTGCCTGGCGCATCTCGGAGGCTTCTCTTTTTTTAACCGCCATTTTGGGCGGCAGTCTGGGCTGTATTCTGGGTATGCAGCATTTCCGCCACAAAACAAAACACTGGTATTTTAAATACGGTATGCCCGCCATTTGGATGGTACAAATTATAATAATTTTGCTTTTATCACGCATCATACTGTGATATTATTTACATAGTGATATTATTTGCATAGTGAAATTATCTGCGAAAGAAGGGAAAACCATGCACATTGCCATATGTGACGACAATATAGCCGACCGCAAACAATTAGAACGTTTATTAAAAAGGGAGTCCGATAAGCGCGCACAGACTATAGGAATCCTCTATACAGATTCTTTCGGTAATGCAGATTCTCTGCTGGCAAATCCCATGCAGTATGATTTGTTTTTCATTGACATATGTCAGACCGAAGGCACCACCGGACTGGATATTCTGGCCAGGCTTTCCGCCAAGGGAGTTACCGCTCCCATCGCCATGTGCTGCTCTGGCATTAATTACCGCGCACATTCCTGCCCGGAGAATGTTCTGTTTCTGGACAAACCTATTAAAGTAGCGGATTTGGGTAATTGTATCGACCATGCCTTAGATATCTGTTCACAGCTTCAGCCGCCCATAGAGCTTCGCCAGGACCAGGAGACTGTTTATGTGGCAGAAAGCGATATTCTCTATGGTGTGGAAGAGGGACGCTATCTTTATGTCACTCTGGTGGATGGGCGGCAGATAAAGGTTTTCTCCACGCTGGACAATTTATTTGCCCAGATAGAGTCCTATCCCACTTTTTTCATGGCAAGTGCAAAATCCATGGTAAACGGCAGACATATCCAAAAATTATCGGGAAACAAAGCCACTATGGCGGACGGAACGGTTTTCAAAATTCACAGAGACTGCATAAAATATGCGAAAGAGATTTTTAAAGAATATCAGGGATAGATTTTAAGGGTGCCTCTAAAGTCATAATAAGACTTCCAAGGCACCCTTTTTTTAGTAATATTTGATACTTATTTTCATCTGATATGGAATATATCTATTATTTTCCTCTGCGGATATGTTCTAAATAGTTACGATAACACCGCCATCGTTGGCATAGAGACTGCTGACACCTCTCATATCCAGAACAATACATTCCTTACAGTTCAGTTTTTCCATGATAATACTGCGCACATGTTCCGCTCTTTCGGGCGCGTTGCAGTGGGTAATCATCAGGCGTCTGTTCTCCATTTTTCTACCGTCTTCAATGGCGTATTCCGCCATTTTGGTAAGCGCTTTTTTGCTTCCGATAGACTGTCCCTTCTGCACGATAACTCCCTTGTCACCTGCCATGATGGGTTTAATATTTAAGGAAGAAACCACCAGTGCCTTCACCCCGGAAAGACGACCATTTTTGCGGAAGGTTTCCAGATTATCCAATACAAAGTAGGTGGATATGGTACTGCGGAACGCTTCTATCTGCTCCACAATGCTTTCAAAGGGAAGTCCCTGCTCCTCCAGTTCCATCAACTTAAATACAATCTGCAGTTCTCCACAGCTTGCAGACTCGGAATCCACCACATGAATCTGCTTCTCACCATACTTTTCATGATACAGATTCTTGCCCAGAACTGCACTGTTATAACTGCCGCTCAAATGAGAAGAAAGCGTAACCACATAAACGTGTTCTGAGTCTGTGCGGTATGCCTCCATAAATAATTCGGGAGACGGACAGCTCGACCTGGGACATTCAGGGCATTCTGCCACCTTTTTCAAAAATTCTGCCTGGTTAAAAGTCTCATCATCCAAAATCTGATATTCTCCAACCTCCAGTCCAAGAGGCACTATTTGAAATCTGCCATCCTTTAAATATTCTTCCGGAAGCTCACAACAACTGTCCACTACTATCTTGTAACTCATAACACAATCTCCATTCTGTCAGTTCAAAACTATATATTGCAGTAACTGTTCCGAACCATTTGCAAAATACTGCTACACAGTTTCCATTTTGCTCATGTTCGGCTCTCGAAACCTCTGCATGTAGTTCTCGTTACTACATATGATAACACAGACATATTGCATAGTAAAGTAAAATTTATAGAAAGAACAAAATATATTTGTATTTTGGAATTATGCTTGTGTTTCTTATTGTTTTTATATATGATGTAACTGTTTAGAACCATTCGCAAAAAGAAAACAGAAATGAGGCAATCTATGTTAGCACTTCAAATTACTTCCATGAAGATTTTTATGAATCAGTTATTAAACAGCGATACTTTTGATTCTTTTCTGCTGGAGGAAGCAGTCATCAGTACTGCCAACACTTATACCATTGACGGACATATCAACAAAGATTTTTACCCTGCCGAAGAACGGGATACCGAACATCTTCCCTATGATTTGCAGCCCTGGCGTGAAATAAAAGGGCTGTGTTTTAACCTGATAAAAGGAAAACACACACCCCTATATTTCAAATTTGTACTGCATTTAAAGCCGGAAGCCGTAAAATCGCTGCTGGAAAAGGAACTGAGTGCCATTGACTCCTCCCACGTAAAAGCCTTTGTACTGAACATCCGTTACGATGGCACTACAGCCACTCTGACTACCGGAACCTCTTACCACACGTTTGTCATGAGCAAAGAGCCGGATTCCATCTGGGACAATGCCCTGCTTCATTTTTTGTCCCAAAAAGAAATTCCCTGCGAAAACCTGACCTGACGGTTTATTCTTTTTTACAGGCTATTTCTTTTTGACAGAATGCTTTACTTTTTCATTTTGGATTTAAAAATCAGACTGGCGAGATAACCGAAGATAAGAGCCGCGCTGCATCCCACCGCACCGGCTTTGAAGCCTCCTGCAAACAGCCCCAGGAACCCCTGCTCGTCCAGGGCTTCCTTGACACCCTTCATCAACACATTTCCAAATCCAAGCAGCGGCACACTGGCACCTGCCCCGGCAAATTCCTGAAATGGTTCATACCAGCCAAATACACTGATAATGGCGCCTGTCACCACCAGCAATACCATAATTCTTCCCGGCATCATTTTCGTTTTTTCCATCAATATCTGTACCAGTGCGCAGATAAGTCCGCCAACCCAAAAAGCATTTACATAATCCATATTGTATTTCCTCCTACTTTCGCCACAAAGTTAGGGCGACATGGAGTTAGTTTTTGCCAGATACAAAAGAATTATGTATCTTATACTTGTTTTTCATTTTTCTTTTGCCAAAAGAAAAGCCATTCCTCCGGTATCTGCACCAGTATAACCGCAGCAAATACGATGATACATCCCGCAATCTGTCTGGCAGTAAGAGTCTGGTCCGTTCCAAGCATTCCCATTTTATACGCTGCCCATCCCGACACTGCAGCTATCACCGATTCCAGACTCATAATCAGTGCAGCAATTGTGGGATTGATACCTTTCTGTCCTACAATCTGGAGAGTATAGCCAACTCCACAGCTCAAAACACCTGCATACAGCAGGGTACCGGAACCCTCCACAAGCTGCGAAAGCGTAGGATTTCCCCAGATAAGGGAACCTGCCCCACACAGAATACCGCATATGGCAAACTGGATGCAGGAAACAACTGCTCCGTCTACTTTCGGGGAATAATAATCTATAATCATGATATGCGCTGCAAATACCACAGCGCACCAGAACACCATAATATCCCCGCTGCCAAGCTTTAAGCTCTCCGTCATACAAAGCAGATACATACCTATGGCTGCCAGAACGGCGGCAATCCACACGATTGGGGATACTTTACGTTTCAAAAAAATACCTGCTATGGGCACAAATATAATATAAAGCGTGGTGATAAAACCAGCTTTTCCTACTGTTGTATATTTAATTCCAAACTGTTGCAGCGTACTGGCAACGGTAAGGGCAAGTCCACACCACAGCCCTGCGCGGATGGTGACACTCCACTCTATGGGTTTTACACTGCTGCCCGCAGTTTTTTTTGACACCACTTTTCTGGATACCAATATGTAAACCAGTAATGCAAAGGAACCAATCAGCGAGCGCACTCCGTTAAATGTAAAGGGGTGCATGTATTCCATTCCTTTGCTCTGGGATACAAATGCCATTCCCCAGATACACGCTGTCAAAAATAACAGAAAACTGCTTTTTATAGAATTCCTTTTCATTGTTACACCTCAACTTTTCACAAAATGGTTTCCTTCCAGCGTATACTACCTCTTTGTGTATTCTATCTCTTTGCTTCTTCCGCTATCTCCAGAACAATCTCACGCAGGGATTTACCGCTACAGTCAATGGTTATATGCGCATATTTTTCATAAAGAGGGGTTCTCTCCAGATACAAGTCATGCAGTGTCTGTCCCGGCATCAGGGTCACGCCGCGGGCATTCAAATCGCCAAGACGCTCTGCAATTTCTTCAAAGGGAAGCTGCAGGTATACAACCGTTCCCATATTGTGAAGATGTTCCATCGCTTCCCTGCCATAGACAGCGCTTCCTCCCGTGGCAATCACACTTTTGTGTAACTCCAGTGAAGTATTGACATCATTCTCAATCTGCCAAAAGCCCTCCACACCATGCTCCTCAATTAATTCATGCAATAGTTTGCCATACTGCTCCTGAATCACCAAATCTGAATCCACAAAACGGTATCCCATTTTTTTGGCAAGCACCACTCCCACAGTGCTTTTGCCGGAACCGGGCATACCAATCATTACAATATTGTCTGTCATATTTTCTGTCAGGCTGTCTGTCATTCTATCTGATGTATTATCTGCCAGTTTGTCCATTGTTTTGTCTGTTACCCTATCTGCCATTTTTTCAACTGTCTTATCTATCATTTTACAGCCTGTCCTTTCACTCCAGTCAATCTATTTGACTTGCATATATACAGTGCTTTTACGCTGCACAGCTATTTCCATCGCTATATTATCATGTCACATTGTTATCCATAGAATTTTGCGGGTTGCGGCTTCTAATCATACTAATTTGAGCTTTTGTTTGATTTAGTACTACGTTTTGTCGTTTTTTGCGGCTCCTCGTCATACTAATTCAAGCTTTTGTTTGATTTAGTACTACGTTTTGTCGCTCCTTATAACTTTTCGTCATACTGATTCAAGCTTTTGCTTAATTTAGTACTACATCATTTCAAATTTTATCATATTTCATCATACTAATTTAAACCTTTGTCTGGTTTAGTACCACGTCATGACGTATTTCCTCATATCACATCATACTAATCAAAATTTTTCCTTGATTTAGTACTATACCATAACAAAATTTCCTTTATCCCATCGTACTAATTTAAACCATTGTCCGGTTTAGTACTATGTCATGACATATTTTTAGTGCAATATTACCCTTTACAATACTCCTGATTTCCAGATACACGGGCACACGAACAAATAAGAAGGCTGCCTTTATACACAAGGAAAATCGCCGCCCACGGCGACGATTCTCCTTGCAATCTGCTTAACTCTTCTTAAATCTCTGCAATTACTTCTACTTCACAAAGAACATTCTTAGGCAGTGTTTTGACTGCCACACAGCTTCTCGCCGGCTTTTCGGTAAAATATTTTGCGTATATCTCATTAAACGTGGCAAAATCATTCATATCTGCCAGAAAGCAGGTGGTCTTGGCTACTTTCGTATAATCAGTGCCCGCCTCTGCAAGAATCGCTCCGATATTCTTCATAACCTGCTCTGTCTGTCCCACAATATCCGTCGCCTCAATCTCGCCGTTTGCGGGATTTATAGCTATCTGACCGGAAGCAAACAAAAGATTGCCTACGATAATTCCCTGGGAATACGGTCCAATGGCTGCCGGTGCATTTGTAGTTGCTACTTTCTTTAACATAATAATCCTCCATTCTCACGCATAACCGCGCGGTATATTTTCTCTTTTCTATTGTCCTTATGCTACTCTACTTCCGGCTCATCAAACTCTGCCGTCACATAGAATCCTCTGGCATTCTCTATGATGTCGGACACAACGCCCTCACTGCACTGCAGACGATTACGAAAAGGAATATTCGCTGACATTGCAAGAGCCGGGTCTATAGTATAATAATAGTTACTGGGAAGCACACCCTCCGTAACTGTAATATGCTGTCCCACCTCAAGCAGCCCCGGACGCTCCATTTTAAATTCCATCTTACGCATAACATCATGCCTTTCCACAATATTTTCCGTAATATTAGTGACATACTGCATCCATCATCAAGTCAGTAAATCTTTCTACCAGTGAAATATTTTACCAGTTTCACAATCTACTTGCAACCCCTATGAAAAACTTTGCGGCATCTGACAATATAGCTGACAGACTTTCACACGTCATGGTATAATAATTCTGCTACGCAGAATCCATGTCGGTTTCACCGCCATGCCACCGCTTTCGCGGTGTATTATACCCGGAGTCCATGGCTTGATAAACAAATGTCTGCTTCGCAGCCGCTTGTTTTTCTGCGCACATGGTATAATGATTCTGCTATCGCAGAATCCATGTCGGTTATTACCGCCATATCACCTATTTCGCGGTGTATTATACCAGAAATCCATGGTCTGAAAAGTAAATGCCACTGCGTGGCGCTTCCTTTTCTACGCACATGGTATAATAAAGTTTACAAAAATATATAAAACCAAATTATCTTTGATTGCTAAATAATATCATATAGGAGAAAACCATGGCAGAATTAACATCTATGATGAACATCGGCAAAGAAATGGCAAAAAAACTGACCTCTGTTGGAATTGATTCTCCCGAGAAGCTTACCCGGACAGGTGCCAAACAAGCATTTTTGAAACTAAAAGAGGCATATCCCCAGATTTGTGTGGTACATTTATATACATTAGAGGGTGCGATTTATAATACGGAATTCAATAATCTTTCAGAAGAGAAGAAAAAAGAATTAAAGGAATTCAGCGATTTTCTAAAGAAGTAATGTCAACAACAATAGTGTGAAGAGAAGTTCTAATGCTCGCAGCAAAGGCTGCTTCGCAAAGAACTT
>CAZRZM010000155.1:0-7857 GCA_964604575.1 uncultured Acetatifactor sp. | reverse complement strand
CGATAAATTATACATATCAGCCAACCGCTTATTGCACAGCCCTTCCAAATATTTTGTGTATATATGTGCATTTCTCTTTTCCAATTCTGCTTTATAGTCAGTTATGGTCTCCACTACACCTCTATTTTTGACAGGAATGTAAATATATTCTCCCTGCACATATTCTTGTATCTGCTCAAGCAGTTCCATGGGTAATACCCTATTTGCATTTTTGTATCTCATGCCTGCAGTTCTCCAAATATTATTTTGCATATTGTGCAACACCAAAAACATTGTACCACAGATATTCTGACTTTTTTGTTTATCTTATATTCAGAAAAACAAACAGACACGAAAACACATATTCCACCATCAAATCAGTTCTGCCAGTTCGGCAAAAGAATTAACTATTTCCCCTATATACGCTTCCTTATCTCTATTAAATAAGATGGGATGAATCCCCAGTTCACTGGCAGCTTCCAGATTTTTTACACTGTTGTCAATAAATATACATTCTGTTGCGGTCTTTTGAGCCTTCTCCAACGCCAACTCATATATTTTCTTTTCCGGTTTACGACATTTAACATCCCCGCTAACAATTTTATGTTTGAAATATTTATTCAAATGATAAAAATCCGTAATATAGGAACTCCATTCGGACACATCATTTGACAAGAGAACAAAATCATACCTGGAGTAATTTTTTTCTGCAAAATCAATAAACCCGTTGTCTAATGTCAAATAATTTTCTATGTAGTTCTTCATATGGTATTGCGGATTTTCAAAGCCCAGCATAGACAGAAATGTATCAGAAGATATCTCCCCATTACCTGCCTTGGTAAAAAGCTGCTCCTCCTTAAACTGTCTTACTAATCTTTTGTGTTCTGTACTGCTGAAACATTCAAAAGTATACGGTATAAACCTCCCTTTGCTTTCCTCCAATATGACCCCGTACATATCGAATAATATTGTCGTGATATTCTGGTTTTGCATTCTGCGCCTCTTCATATGATATACTGCCATGCGGATAGTTCCACATTCTTGCCACTTCTTCAATATCAGCAGCCGTAACCGTTTTTAATAAAAGTCCGTCTGCAATATGCAAATATCTCTATTTTCCGTACACTGCTCCCGCCATTTATACAGCCAGTCAAGCTGGCGGTCAAGAAACCCATTATCCACACAGTCAAGTCCAAAAATCTCAATTATGGTGGCCTGCAAAGCATAATGATAAAGAGCTATGAAATCATAAAAGGCTGCCATTTCTGCTTTGCTTAAACTGTTATATTTCATGTATTCCGGCAGAAAACGCTCAAACACCTCTTCCGACTTCACGCAGCCATCCTTCTCCAGTTCAAAAAAATCTGTCATATTGCAGATTAACGCCGGGTCATACATACGAAACCCTTCACAGAAGGTGTCAAAATCCAATAGATACAAACGTCCCCCCAGAGTTTTCAGTATATTTCCCCAGTACATATCTCCATGGCAATACCCATACGGCAAATCCTTTACTCTTTCCCACAAAGCATCTCCATATGCAATAAACTCATCCACCTTGTCATACTGTTTTGTCCGCATAATATCAATGTATCTGTTGATATAAAATTGTTTGTCGTGTCTGGCAAGCTCCCCCGGATATTTTTTCATGACATAGTGCAGTTGTCCTACAAATGCACCAATTATCTCAGCATCCTGCACCGGATTCACTGCTTCCCCTTCCACAAATTCATACAATACACAGAAAGAATCGCCCTCCGTACCACTTACCAAAACATAAGGCAGACCATCTCCAGTAAAAATTATTTGCGGCACAGAAAATCCCTGGTTCTGCAAAAACAGATGAATGTCCAGTGCCTTCACAGTTGTATCGGAAAATACAGGTTTAGTAACGCGGAGAAAATATTTACATCCTCCTGAAAAAGCAGTGTATGCCACACACCCGCTGTCCCGCAAAAATTTAAGTTCATCAAAGCAAATAGAATAATGCTCATTTAATATTTTCAGTACCTGCGTTTCGTCTGGCATTTCCATCCTCCACAAATTATTTTTAGAAAAACTAACTTTTACCACCAGTTAAAAGCCGGATTTTATCGTACATCCCAGACCACTATCTCTCCATTTCAGAAAAATATTTATCAATGCCGTCTGCGATTCCGGCTGCAATTTTATTTTGATAATCGTCGGTTGCCATCAGCGCATCCTCTGTTGGATTTGTCATATATCCCATCTCAACAATAGTCACAGGAACCTGCGCCCAGTTTATTCCACTCATAGAATCTGTTTCCCAGACATATTCCTTATTACATCCGGTGGACTCTGCTAATTCATCTAGGATATTCTGTGACAAAGCCCTGCTCTCTTCGTACAAATCTCCATTATATTGATTGGATGAAGTCTGGCATATCGTCATGGCGCCGCTTACAGAAGAGTTTTCCGAGCCATTGGCATGAATCCTTATGAAGGCATCCGCACCCGCAGCATTGGCAGTTTCCGCTCTTTCAGCGTTGCTGATATTTACATCATTGGTCGTTCTTATCATAATAACCTCATAACCTCTTGTCTCAAGCTCTTCCTGTAATTTTAAAGCAACTTGTAAGTTTAATTCATATTCATACAAGCCGCTCACCGCTCCTGAGGTACCGCCGGATACTTTTGCCTTCATTTCCGCGGCCCCGGGTCCTATCGGTTCTTTTTCAGTGTCTGCTTTCGACTGATGACCCGCATCCACAGCTACAAGATAACCGTTTTTTGTGTTGTCATAATCCCTTAAAAATTCACTGAAAATATAATACTCTTCATTATCTAACCAGACGGTGCTCCATTCGGTGTCATCTTCTATAACCTCTACAACCGCTCGCGCATCAAGAATCTTATACACGGTGCTGTCTGTTGATGGTTCCACACGTACATTGACCTTTGCAGTTGTAATCTTTTCTGTTGTAATCTTTTCTGTTGTCTCTACTGCATCACTTGGCTTATCAGGCTCTTCGACAATTGTTTCTTCCGGTAAAATATCTTGTGCTTCCACCATGGGCGGTTCCTCTGAATCCGTTGTCACTGCTGTGCCTTCCTCATGAGCATCGTGTTTGGAATCACTCTCATTGGAACAGGCTGCCAGCCCAAACAGCAAGGCACTAATTATTGTAAATAATCCAATATTTCTCCATTTTCTCATCCAGCCTTCTACTCCTCTGTCTAAAACCATTATCTGACACGTTCTTTCTTACGCACTAAAAATCCCGCATTTTCATATAATCGTATGGCCTGCTTATTCCACGCCGCAACATGTAGTGTAATTGCCGCGCCACTATACTGCCTGATATGCTTCATCGCCCACAACAGCAGTTGTTTCCCGTATCCCCTGCCCTGACAGGATTTTTTTACAATCAAATCATCGATTTCATTTCCATAACACGCAACGGAACCTATCATCTGATTATCTTCCAGTAACACAAATACATTCTCTGCTTTATCCGCCATCTGGGAGTACTGTGCGTACCAGTTATACGGCTGGATATCAAGTGTCGAGCGCATCTCATAAAAACACTCATTGTATATACACATGTATTCTTCAAAATATTTTTCTTCAAACGGCATACAGCATATATCCGGCTCTGTATCTATTTCCTTATCATAGTACATCTCATAAGCCCATATCGGAGGCGGAAGCTCATAACGAAGCTGCGTATAGTCATTTCCCCGGTAAATGCTTCTTGTCTCTTCTGTATTTTTAAAACCACTGTTCTCATAAAAGCGTCTTGCTTTTACATTGTTCTCCAGTACCCATAGCTGTATTTTCGCGTTATCCAATATCTCCCGCAAATATGTAATAGCCTGCCTGCCAAATCCCCGGTTCCGGTACTCTTCCAGAATATAAAAACCGGATATTTCATAACAGTCCAAATCACCTGTTACCTTGACAATTCCGACAGCTTTCTCCTCTTCATATATCACATAATAAAATATATTCTTATGATGAAGCGATTCCAGAAATTCCTCTGTTCTTTTGTCCGGTGTATCCTCGTTCAGATATTCTTCCGGAAATATATCCCTATATGCCTGCTTCCACGCTCTGGAATGAACCTGCCCTATCATCTCTGCATCTTCTATTTCCGCTTTTACTATCTTCATTCTCGCTCCAAAAAATACATAATCATTTGTTTTTCTTCTTCCGTCAGGCTGTTTGCCGCCTGCTTTCCATCAGGCAGATGATGCTGTTTTCCATAATTCATTCCGCCTTTAACAGAATAAGCAATCTTCCAAATCCGTAACCTGAATATATATTTATTGATAAGTATTGCTATGACTCTCCTTTGATACATCTTTCAAAAATCATAACTGTCTGGTCTATAGTGGCATTTACATTTGTTCCTAAAAATCCAAGATGTATTGTGGAAGATGTTTTTCCTAATTCATTATTAAAGACGGAATGAAGTTTCCACCCAGCTTCAGACCAATAATTTAAAGTCTGTTGCATCTCTTCCAAATTCACCTCACCTGTTTCTAAATTATTTACAATAACAACTTGATACTCATAAAGGGGATTTTTTGACAGTTGATTTTTTTTACATTCTTCTTTTTCATTTTTCCGTTGTTGTAGTCCCCTTTTTTCTTCTTCATTCATAATAACGCGCCTAAGTTGAAAATTATACTTACAACTAAAACAAACGTTAACAGAATCACCTAATAATTCACCACAATTTGGACATGTCTTCATAAAATTATTTCCTTCCTATGTACAATTTCAATTCCATAAGCCGTACTATATTTCCTGCTTTACAGCAGGCTTCTGGTGTACTGTAGCAGCTTAATGGAACTTAAATCCTATTATACCAACTTTTCAATATCCCTACAACCTTCTGCCTCCATATCCGACAAAAACAGCAGCTCCAAAAAGGAACTGCTGTTTCTTATGATAACAATATATAAACATTACCCAATCAAAAGGTAGTACTGCAGGCAGTCTTTACATGCCACCAAACCAGCCTTTCAGGAAAGCTGGCTGTTTTCAGGTTCCGACTCCCTCAGCTCACGTTTATATCTGCGCCACCAGAGGAAGAGGGCAAGGGCAATAAGAACCACAGCGATAACAAACATAATCCGTACTGCATTAAAATCAACATATTGAATGACAAGCGGTTCTCCCATGGCATCAATTTCCGTATCGGTATATCCCATCTCCTCCAGATATTCCCCATAATACCTGACTAATTTGTCCTCCATAACCTTGACAGTACCCTGCATGAAAATCGTTGTAGTCGGTTCCGTACCAGATACCATAAACTCATAGCTCTCATCCGTAAGTCTGTTAAAATCAGCCACATCCGCCTGACGGCTCTTTAAGCCGATAAAACTATCATATGTAGGAATGAGGTAATAGTTGCCGGATGCACGGTCGCCGCTACGGGAGCCGTCACTATATTCTGTGTGAGTAGTTTCCGATGCAAAATAGCCCAGGGCATAAGGTACATCACCTGCCACATGACTCCCGGCTTTTACTTCTTTTCCATCGAGCATATCTTCAAAAGATACTGCGGGCTTGAAAGATACCACAAAATCCGGTACTGAAAGATAAAGCACCAATCCTCCGGCCAGTAAAAGCATAATAACATTTGTTCCTAATGCAGAAAATAATTTCTTGATATCCATGACCATTCTCCTTTGCGTTTTTCTCTTTTTCAATGAATTGCTTTCTTGTTCCAATGGAGATTTTAGCATAGAATAAAAATACTTTCCATAGTTTCTATTATTTTTTCCCAATTAATATCAAATTCTTTATATCAATAGGAAAAAGGCTGGTCTCACTTTCCTGCCAGTTCATTTATAATCCTTTCCACCTGCTGTCTTGTTCCATCCAGAAAATTCATGGCTACAGGTCTGTTCACAGTCCCGGAAACAAAGGATAAATGAAATTGATGCAGCAGTGTATCAATCAGTATCATTTTCTCACTGTAGTCCTCTGCCCGCTCCCACTTTCTCATAAACTCTTCAAAAATCCTGGCTGCCAGACCAGTGGGCATATTATTTCTGCGGAAGCTTCTGCGATACTCCCTATAAGAATATTGGTATCCGCAGCCGCACTGCCTGAAGTCATCTTCCCCGCCAAGCTCCCTGCCACAGTTATGACATCTTATTATGGATTTTTCCATGCGTTCCATATCTTCTTTTCCATATCTACAGCGCAGGTACAGCGTTAATCCAATTTCATCTACAAGTACCTCATCCCAAATCCCTTTTGCATCCAGCATATATAACCGTTTTAATTTGTGCACATCTAATTTAGAGGGCCAGTGAAATACATTATATCTTTCAGGAATAATTCTATCTTGAATTGCAGTAAGCTCCTCCCGCTCCCGCTTTATCCGTTCTTTGTTCCGCTGCGCCTGCTTTGCATTTATGTCTGCAATTTTTTTCTGAAATTCCTCTTTATTCTGCTCATATAAACTTTCTACATGCTCTAACAATCGACTATAGCTCATTTGGTCTGTTACCTCAATTCCATCAACTATAAAGCCTTTTTTATCGATTCTTATCCCTTTGATAAGATATACCCCTGATTTGCCAATACGATATACCCACCCATATTTTTCGGACCATGTGGGAATACCAAACCGCAAATCATAATGCTTCAGGACATACTCTGCAAAGCTGCGGAATAAAGCTGCTGTATTATCAACAGTATCATCCCAGAAGCTTTCCAATTCCGTAATTTCCGGCATGTGATTTTTCGGAAACCGTTCCTTAAAACTACTCAACTGCGATATACACATCCATGTAATGCACTCCTTCCACATCATATTCTTTTTCAAAACAGGAAAGAGTCTTTCTATCCTCTTTGTGCCCGATTCCGTTTATTTTCATATACGTCATTAAAACCTTATATGCATTTGGAATCAGCCGAAAGGGCATCATTTCGGGCTGTCTGATTGTAATTGCAATATACTTCTGCTCTTCCTGACTAATTACATTCATACCCACATCATTTATTTGCATTTTATCATCCAAAATCAATGCCGCAGCATAACCGTGCATATTATATACATTTATCTGCTCCTGGGATAAAAGCGGAAAATCCCATCCAATGATTTCCGGACTCGGTATCTCCAGTTTCTCTGCCCACTCCCTCACATGATTAAGAGCATCATGTTCCGGTTCCGTACTGATAACAGCATATTTTACGTAACGGAATGCTTTCACCGTCTCAAACCGGATATCCGAATACGCTTCATCACTGATATTCATATCCTGCCGTACCAATTCATCCATGGAACAGGAAAATAGATTGCATAACTCTACCAGCTTACTTATCTCAGGATATCCCATATCCAATTCCCACTTCGACACTGTCTGCCTGCTGACCTCCAGTTTTTCTGCCAGCTCCTCCTGAGTCATTCCATTTCCCACTTTTCTAAGAAACTGCAAATTCTGTCCAAAACTCATTCTGCTTCATCTCCTTTTCTTTTGATGAAACCATTTTAAAATATTTTCCAGAGCAACTCTACCAACTTTATAGTTCTCTTTTTATCCATAAAGCAACTTAAAATTTCATCATAACATCAAAAACCGCAACTCCCTAAAGGGAATTGCGGTCCTTTTTATCTTTGGTAAGTAAATCTATAGTAATCAAAGATTACTCGATAATAGTAGCAACACGGCCTGAACCTACAGTTCTGCCACCCTCGCGGATAGCGAAAGTAAGACCCTGCTCCATAGCGATAGGATGAATCAGTTCAATAGTCATCTCTACGTTATCACCAGGCATACACATCTCAGTACCTGCAGGAAGCTCGCAAACACCAGTAACGTCAGTAGTTCTGAAGTAGAACTGAGGACGATAGTTGTTGAAGAAAGGTGTATGACGGCCACCCTCGTCCT
>CAZRZM010000154.1:7623-7920 GCA_964604575.1 uncultured Acetatifactor sp. | reverse complement strand
TGCCGGAGATAACAGAGTTGCCCTTTGATAACCGAAATAAAAAAGAAATATGCTTATTCATCTAAATATCTGTCAGTAAACTCAATGGGTGTCATAACCTCCGGCATATCAATATCTACATCAGAAAAATCCTTATCCCCTATAATGAAAATGTCAATATTTTCGATAACTGCCGTATATAGCACTGGGTAATCGTTTATATCTCTGATTTCAAAAAGGCTTCCTGGAATATTATAAGGAGTGTACACAAGTTCATATGCCAGGTCGGATAAAAAAGAATCCACCGCTTGCTTTTTC
>CAZRZM010000154.1:0-7612 GCA_964604575.1 uncultured Acetatifactor sp. | reverse complement strand
TTATGGTTTCTTGTAATATAATCCAAAATCTGCTTGAATTTCTCGCTTGGAAAAAGCATCATAGAAATCAAAATATTTGTATCTAACATTATTCGCATTTGTATTGTGCTCCTCTTTCCGCACGAATCTCTTTCACAAGCTCCACAACATCCTGCTCATTCTTAATACCGAGTTCCTCTGCCACACCTTCAAAGGCTTTTTGTGTTTTTAATAAAGCATTCGTTGAAGCATTCATCAATACAACTTTCTCTCCCTCTTCTACAAAAAGGATTTTATCACCTTCTCGTATCCCAAGCATCTTTCTTATTGCGATGGGTATTGTAACCTGACCTTTTGATGTAACTTTCGCTATTTCCATAGTGAATACCTCCCATGAATGTTTTCCTTACTTTTCTTACATTCTTATTATATCTATATTATGCCAGATTAGCAACCTATTAAACAAAATTAAAGTCAACAAATCAACTCCATGATACCAACCGTATACTCCACCGTATCAAAATTTATCAACTCCACTGTTTTAAATCCTCTCTTACTATACCATTGCCTTAATGGTATGTTATCATGCACCATACCCAACATTATTTTTTTACAATTCAGACTTTTCGCTTTTTCTTTTGCAAACAGAAAAAGCTCATTACCATATCCGTTATCTTGATAATCAGGAAGTATAACTATATCCTGAATATACATCTCCGCTTCTTTTAACTGCACTGACAAAAAACCTATTATTTTATTCTCATGAGTATAACTATACATTAGATATCCATCTGAAAATTCCTTTTCCAATATATGTAACGGCAAACGAGTTCTTCCCCTATAAGGGCAGTTTTCTTCCGTCATACCAAAATTCACTGCGCTATCTTCATAACCTTTCCGCATGATATCAAGACATATAGGAAGCTGCTCTTTTTCAATACGCTTTATCATATTTACAACCTCTCAGATTTTCAACATATTCTGCCAAGTATTGCTTTATTCGACTATGTTATATATACAACTATTTTATTGCAATAAAAATAATAACCATACATATATCAATTAACACCTTATAATGTAATGAAGTTTTGTCATAAATTCTGTATTACATAAATCCTCATTATATCTGATAGTGCAAAATGTTTACCGCATTGCATTTGTGGTTGACAATGAAGCAATTTAAGTATATACTTCTACTGTCAACCATTTAATATACATGGTTTACATTTTTACGATTTATACTTGCTCACATTCGCTTGTATTATTTACATTTATGCCGCATATACAAGAACCAAATATTCGCCCACTACCTATTAAGTTCTAAGTTTACACCATATTTTCCACAATATGCAAGATTAAACGGGCAAAATTAGGGAGTGAAGTCAGCTATCAGGCAGAGCGCGCCATTTCAGTTTTTAGGTGGCTGTATGCCATGGAGGCAAGACTCTATTGATTATGACAGCCAATGCTGGCAGAATCAATACGCCAGAGGCTTGCCGGAATGTCCGGCATAATGTCACCTAAAAACTGAAACGGCGCGCTCTGCCGACACTCTTCACCAAAACACATAATACATATCAAAAAGGAGATTACACGATGAATACCTCAAACACTACCAATCAAACAAATACCTCTGGCATAGCACAGCCAAAAACCTCTATCCCCATCCAGCAGATGTGCCTCATTGGTCTTATGACTGCTGTCATCTGTGTCCTTGCACCCTTTTCCATTTACATCCCCATCAGCCCGGTTCCCATATCCCTGGGACTCCTCGCCATCTATTTTGTCATTACCGTGTTGGGCATGAAGCGCGGAACCATCAGCGTCCTTATCTATATTCTGCTGGGTCTGGCAGGTCTGCCCGTCTTCTCCGGATTCAGCGGAGGCGCCGGCAAATTATTTGGTCCCACCGGCGGCTATATTATCGGCTATATTTTTATGTCTTTGATTTGCGGCTTTTTTATGGACAAATGGAAACACAATATATTCATTTCCTTTCTGGGAATGCTTCTGGGAACTGTTGTATGCTATCTCTTTGGCACATTATGGTTGAAGTATCAGCTCTCGCTGACCTTCTTTGCAGCACTCATGGCAGGCGTGATTCCTTACATTCCCGCCGACCTGGTAAAACTGTTTCTCGCCATGGCAGTCGGCTGGCAGCTACGCACACGTTTGGAAAAAGCCTGCCTGCTGTAAGTACTTTTCCAAAATAGCACTTACTTTCGGATATATGTGATAAAGCGGTTTCCGTTCTCTGTAAACCATTCCGCGGAATCATTCATACCCTTTTTATACAGCAGTCCGGTACTTGGCTCCATAATTACCACATTATACTCGTTGAATCCTGTTACCAGTACCGCTTCCCCATTATCGAGTAATGCCAGTACCGGAATATCCTGGTTCACATAATACAGCACCGCGTCCAGACTGCATCCCGTCAAATCCAGAATCTGCACATCCTCCATACTATCCTGCATGATATCCATAACAGTCTGACCGCGGTTTAACAACTGCGCAGAGTTGCGCGTAATTCCTTCAAACCGCAGTATGGTATCCAGACATACTGCAAGACTGCCGCGCTCCTCATCTGCACTGTTTTCCTTAATCGCCATAATCTGGTTTCTGGATACACGGTTCCCTCTCAGCCAGATACACTTTCCATTATCATCCGTCACATTTCCGCTTATGGAATAGGCTCTGTTCACAGCCGCTGCCGGAGCATTGTAAATGGCATCTACGCCATAGGGTCCATAAACATAGTAGCGGGGCACTTCACTTTCCATATCCAGTGCCAGCCGTCTCTCTCCCTCAAATACAACCTCTTTCGGTGTCAAAATTTTGATGCTTTTGGCATCAATGGTACTTCTGGTCTGAATCTGCACATAACGCTGATACACATCAATGTTTGCAACCACCAGTGTATTCTTGCCCACATGTTCTTCTGTGTTGTTTGTAATATGGTCCGGTTCTATCTGTTCATATGTGCCATTCTGTGATTTTGTAATACGCTCCAGCGTAATCTGGTTATCCATCACTGAACAGTCTACAATGTAGACATTATCCTGCTGATATTCTTTCAGCAGCTCTCCATTTGCATTGCAGATACATACTTTATACATGGGAAAAAATACGCGTCCTGAATTTTCTGTCTCAATATCTTCTTTCCTCGCCACACCATAAATAATATCCTCGCCCATAAATCCAAGGGGACGGATTGCTTCACCAGTGCCTGCAGACACTTCTCTCTGGGAGTTATTGTTCAAATCCCTGACATTAAGCTGTTCACAGTGGTAAAGATTATCCCCCGCCTGCCAGACAATAATTTTGTGGTTATCCGATACCTGAAGACTTTCGTCCTGGGTAATCTGAACCATATCCTGATATGTTTTCTCTATCAAATCAACATACAGAACTGTATTTTCCAAAAAGAAATAAAGCTGCTGTTCCCTGTTCATATAAAGCAACTGCTTCAGTTCCGACTGTAGTACGGCAAAACTCTTGTCATAGGGAATATACACCAGCTCCTCCACTGTATTCAGAGTGCTGTCGTAGGCATATATCTGTATCCCCACTTCCCCTTCATGCCGTCCCCGGTTCATATATCCATATACTGCAAAACGTACATTGGCGCCTTCATCCACATCCAGAATTTTAATTGCGTAGTCGTCATGCAGGGTTCTTTCATCTGCATTTTCTTCATCAAAGAAACGGAAAATGACCGTCAGCTTGTTCGTAACAACATTATAACTGAACAACTGTCCTCCCGTTTCAAAAACCACCACATTACCATCGGCGCTTTCCTCCATGGCAACTGCTTCATCTGTGATTCCCAGCAGGATTTTATCATTGGCATACATATGCCCCACATCCGGAAGCTGTGTCATGGTCCGCTCATAATCCAACAGATACATTCTCTCTGTGGTATATCTCACCCGGTAATATTCCTGTACACGGTAATAAACCGCTTCACCACTCCCCTGGGTGGACACCATATAGTCCACCAGGATGGATGCTGTCTGTTCGGCAATTCCCGTCAGTCTGGCAGCAGGCTCCCCAACCCTCTGTACTCTCAAATCCCCCCATGTAATCTGCTTAAAACTACTGTGGATATTAACTTTGTGGAAGGACTGGTTGCTCTCAAGCTGTGAGTTGGTCTCCAGATACTTGGTAATCTCTTTCGCTTCTTCCTTATCAAAAATTCTGTTATGAAAATCCTGCACAAATGCCAGTTTCTCTGTCAGATGCAGATTGTCCCCCCAGATAACTCTGGTATAATAACGTACTTCCTCATCTCCACCCAGTTCCAGCACAATACTACAGGCATATTCTGTATTTTTCTCAATCAAATCCTTTAAAGCATAGGAAATTCTTATCTTTTCTGACTTATCACTAAAATCCGTAATCTCTGTATTTTCTATCAGACGTTCTCCGTCCACACTACGCACTTCTACGAAGATTCCCGTTATTTCACGTCCATAGGGATTAATCGTAAACGTAAATTCCCTGTTCTCCCCAAGAACTGTGACGGTATCCTTCTGGAAAGCCACACTCATGGGCTGTGTATATCCAAAAAGCCGATTATATTCGGCACCCTCTTTCTCCATATTTACCACAGGAAGAGTGGCTTTTGCCATCTCCATAGTCATGTTATTATGTCCTCTGTTCATAACTCTCTCTATCACGACCAGTGCGACGAGAAATGTAAGTACAAATACAAAAATTTTAATAATTGTTTTCTTCATAATGCTCCCCAAGCAATTTCTCCAGTGTGGGAGAAATGTGCAAAAAATCTGTCAGGTTCCCAAGGCTGTTTCGCTTCCCTGATGACTGCATTTTACCTCGTTTCACAGCGCGTATCAGAATATTTTTCGGTGTGTGCTCCATATCAATAAATTCTAATATCTGTGTGTCATATCCGCATTGCTCCAAAAGATTGGCGCGCACCGCATCCGTAACCAGGGCGGACAGTCTCTCTTTTAAAAGACCATACTTCAAAATAGGGCGCAGCATTTCATTTTGAATCTGTCTGTTAATCTCATGCTGGCAGCATGGAACTGCCATGATAACAGATGCTCCCCATTTCACCGCTTTTTCCAAAGCATAATCGGTAGCCGTATCACAGGCATGCAGTGATACCACCATATCCACACACTCTGCACCTTCATAAGTACTGATATCGCCCCGCTCAAAATGCAGTCTGTCATAATGGAGTTTCCAGGCCAGCTCATTACAGTGGTTTATGACATCTGTCTTCAAATCCAGTCCTGTCACTTCTATATCTCTATGATGCAGTTCGTGTAAATAGTAATACATTGCAAAAGTCAGATAAGATTTGCCACATCCGAAATCAATGATTCGTATAGTGTGGTCTGTGGGAAGCTGTTCCAGCACGTCCTCAATAAATTCAAGATAACGGTTTATCTGCCGAAATTTATCATATTTTGCCTTGGTGATTCTGCCATCCTCAGTCTGTACACCTAAGCCCACCAGAAAATCTATGGGTTCCCCCTCCTGCAGAATATATTGTTTCCTGCGGTTATGTTCTAATAATCCGGGAGTCTGGTTCTGCTTTTCCCTATTCTGTATTTTTGTGTTACGGACTTTGATGTTCATGTTCCCTTTTTTGCTTACCAGAACCACTGCCTCCCTGCCCGGCGCTTTACACTCACACTGTCTGAACAGCCTGTCCATATAATTTACAATCTGCTCCTGCATATCCTTGTCTTTGAAATTTTTATGAAGCACTTGTTTTTCCAGATATAAGGTTTCCTGAAAATATAATTCCCCTTTCAACAGTACCGGTCTGATTTTCACTTTTGTTCCCTGCTCTGTATTCCGGGAATTGCTGAGAATAATTTGTGTAAGTTCTTTATTTAAAAATTGTTCCAATAATTCTCTTAATTCATCCATACTCAATATAATCCTTCCAGGCATGAAGAATGACCCCAAAGGGTCACTCCTCAAAACTGCAAAAATCCTCTTCTTCCGCCATGTCTGCGTTTATATATTTCATCGCTGAGAAGTACCTGAATCAGTCCTTCCATCCAAGTCCATTTTTCAGAAAGACCCTCCGGCTCCTGCCCGGCATTTTCTTCTTCCTCTTTCCGCAACATGCGGGTTATGGTACCGGCAAGCTGCATCACGCTATACTTATCCGGGTACTCATCGTAAATCATGCTTCCTTCATAATCCACTTTGTCCAATATTTCAGCCACTTTACGCTGATAACGTTTCACTTCACCGGGATATGACTGTTGCAGATATTCCATATCCTGAATAATTGTATTCTGTTGTCTCGGTCCAAGATATCCGGGATAAGTCATATAAAACGGAAGTGGAATACTGTAGGGAGATATTCGTCTCTCTCCTGCTCCGGGTACAAAATCCATACGCAGTACCTCTATGTCATTTTCTATAACATATGCGTACTGCGTATGGGGTGTTACTTTATGCTTTTCTTACTTTAATGCCTCTATACGGGCAACTGCCCTCAGAAGCGCTGTCTCCGCACGACTGATATCCGTTTCCGGGGTCTTGCTCGCAAGACGCTCTTTCGCACGTTTCATGGCATTTTCTGCACGTTGTTCGTCAATTTCTTCCGGCCATTCCACAATCTCCGCAAGAATAGTTGCCTCATCAGGCAGAATCTCCGCAAATCCGGCATGAAGTGCCGCCGTCTTTTCGCCATCCGCCTCATAAATGTGGAGGATACCCGGTTTCACAATCACAGTCAGGGGAATATGACCTGCCAGGACACCAATTTCTCCCTCTGTGGTATTGAACTCAACCATCTCCACTTCACCTTCGTAAAACACTCTTTCGGGAGTGATAATGCGAAGTCCAAAGCTTTTGTTTTCTGCCATAATGCTTATCCTTTCTTCACTTTTGCAATTACATCATCGATGCTGCCTGCATTCAGGAAATAGCTTTCCGGGATATCATCATGCTTGCCTTCCAATATCTCTTTAAATCCACGAATTGTCTCATTAATCGGAACATATTTACCCTCCAGTCCGGTAAACTGTCCTGCCACGAAGAAAGGCTGGGAAAGGAATCTCTGCACTTTACGGGCACGGGACACCACCAGTCTGTCCTCCTCAGACAATTCATCCATACCAAGAATTGCAATAATATCCTGCAACTCTTTGTATCTCTGCAAAATTTCCTGCACACCGCGGGCGGTAGCATAGTGCTCCTCACCAACGATTCTGGGGTCCAGAATACGGGAAGTGGACTCCAACGGATCAACCGCAGGATAAATACCCAGCTCAACGATGGAACGGGAAAGTACTGTTGTCGCGTCCAGATGTGCGAAAGTCGTTGCAGGCGCAGGGTCTGTCAAGTCATCCGCAGGTACATATACTGCCTGGACAGAAGTAATGGAACCATTCTTGGTAGAAGTAATTCTCTCCTGAAGGGCACCCATCTCTGTCTGGAGGGTGGGCTGATAGCCTACCGCTGAAGGCATACGTCCCAAAAGCGCGGATACTTCACTACCCGCCTGGGTAAATCGGAAAATATTATCAATGAAAAGAAGGACATCCTTTCCACCTTTGTCACGGAAATACTCTGCCATGGTAAGTCCTGTCAGACCAACACGCATTCTCGCTCCAGGCGGTTCATTCATCTGACC
>CAZRZM010000153.1:0-7924 GCA_964604575.1 uncultured Acetatifactor sp. | reverse complement strand
GCAGCCCTGCTTAAAAGTTCTTTATCATAACATTTAATTCCAAAATGTTCTGCCACTTTTTCACCAATCTCTCTTCCCGCGGAACCAAATTGACGTCCAATCGTAATCACTGTATCCATAGCAAACACCTGCCCTTTTATGAAAGTATAAATACATCCTCTCTATCCCTTTATGATGTATTTATCTTTTATTATTATACGATAAAAACGAAATTTTCTCAACCAATTTTCATAATATTTTCTCAATGCTTGTAACAGTTCAGCCTTGCACCAAGTCACGCCGCCGGACCATAGTTGTTCCTATTCAGGCACGTGTTCCACAGTGCCAATATAAAATTGGCACGAATAAAAACGTAACGGACACATAAGGCACCAGAGTACGGTGCCTAAGTGCCGACGTTTTTATACAGCCTTCATAGGAACAACTATGGTCCGGCGGCGTGACTTGGTGCAAGGCTGAACTGTTACCAATGATTCCAAATTGTATGTACAAAATCCCCATCATCATAATATTTCCAGCAGATGTGAGAAATATTCCGGCAGGGGGGCATCCACTTCCATATACTCCTGCGTGGAGGGATGGATAAATCCCAGAGTCTTGGCATGAAGGGTCTGACCACATAAACGAAAGGGTGACTTGCGGTTTGCATATACCTCATCCCCAAGAATGGGATGTCCTATACTTGCCATATGGACACGAATCTGATGGGTTCTTCCGGTCTCCAGTGTGCATTCAATATAAGTGTATTGTGCAAAGCGTTTCAAAACTTTGTAATGTGTCACCGCCCGCTTACCGCCCGGACTGACTGCCATTTTTTTCCGCTCTGTAGGGTGCCTGCCTATGGGCTTGTCAATGATACCTTCCTCCTGCCCAAGCACCCCGTAGCAGATGGCATGATACCGTCTGTTAATGCTGTGTTCTTTTAACTGTGCGGCAATGCAGTTATGTGCTTTATCGTTTTTACATACAATCACAGAACCGGTGGTATCTTTGTCAATGCGGTGGACAATCCCCGGACGCATCACACCGTTGATTCCCGACAAGTCCTTTCCACAATGATACATCAGGGCATTTACCAGAGTGTCGCTGTAATGTCCCGCAGCGGGGTGAACCACCATTCCTTTCGGTTTATTTACCACAATCAAATCGGAATCCTCATATAAAATGTCAAGAGGGATGTCCTGGGGCATAATATCCGGTTCCACAGAAGGCGGCAGCATAAAACGTACCTCATCATCTGTCTTCACCCGGTAGCTGCCCTTTACCACCCTGCCATTTACCGTCACTTTTTCTTCTTTGACTAATTTCTGGATAAAAGAGCGCGACAAAGAATCGATAAGCATACTGATACACTTATCGATTCTCTCATCTTCCATATCTTCCGCTATCAGAAAAGAAAATTCTTCCACAGCCATACCTGCCTTATTTCACTTTTCTTATTTTACTTCCCGGTATCTGTTCTGCTTAAAATTCAGAAATTCCAGGTCCTTTTCCTTATAGACAAACAAAAATAGAATAAACAATCCAATAGTAGCAACCACAACACAGATATCTGCCACATTAAAAATAGGATAATTAATTAAAACAAAAGAGATAAAATCCACAACATAATCAAAACGCAGACGGTCTATCATATTGCCGATACCTCCGGAGATGACAACAGCAAGCAGAATATGCACGATGCGGAATTTCTTCTGTCTGGGCAGTTTAAATAGAAAAAAGAATAAAACTGCCATAAATATTACGCCCACAAACAGGATAAAATATTTCTGGTTCTGCAGCATTCCAAATGCGGAACCCCTGTTTTCCAGATACTGCAGCTCCAGCACACCGTCAATCAGCACATACGCGGGCTGGTCCTTTAAATGAATAATTGCAAGATATTTTGTAAACTGGTCCAGTGCAAGCAGTAAAACTGCTACCAGTGCATCCACACACAGCATTTTTCCTTGTTTAAATTCTGAATGATTACTCATACGCATCCTCGTCATTAAATGTAATTTCCCTGACAGCCGCCAATATCTCTTCGTCCGTTACACTATTGTCAATAACCGCTTTGCCAATCTTTTTCAGGAGAACAAATTTAATTTTTCCTGCTTCCATTTTCTTGTCGGATTTCGTCAGGTTTAAAATAGTCTCCGCCTCAACATTATCAATGGAAATGGGCAGATAAAAGGGTACAAACATATCACGGATTTCATAATACTCTTCCATGGAAAGCAGTTCCCTTTTCCATGAAATATATGCTGCCGCCACCGTTCCCAGCGCCACACACTCTCCATGGTATAATTCAAAATGCTTTGCTTTTTCTATGGCATGACCGATGGTATGTCCCAGATTCAGGAGAGCCCGCTCCCCCTGCTCTGTGGGGTCTTTTTCCACTACCAGCTTTTTCACCATACAGCTTCTCATAACCATCTCTTCCAGTGTATCAAGGTCACGCTCACATATTTCATACATTTTCTCAATCAGCCATTCATAAAATATGGAATCTTTAATAATACCATGTTTCATAACCTCGGCAAATCCTGCAAAATACTGTCTGTCCTCCAGCGTTTTCAACACAGCCAGATTCATATATACCAGCCTGGGCATTTTAAATGCCCCTACCATATTTTTATAGCCGTCAAAATCCACCCCTGTCTTGCCGCCGATGGAACTGTCGGACTGTGCCAGCAGTGTGGTGGGAATCTGCACAAAATCGATTCCTCTTAGATAGGTTGCCGCAGTATAACCGGTCAAATCACCCACAACACCGCCTCCCAGGGCAATCAGCATATCTTTTCTGTCCATGCCTTCTTCAATGAGGAATTTGTATACATCCTTTACCGTATCCAGATTCTTGCTCTCTTCTCCCGCCGGAAAAACAAATTTTACAGCTTTTGGACATTTGTCCTGTAACAGTCCAAGAACCTCTTCCCCATATATGCTGTCAACATTGGAGTCTGTGACAATACATAATCGTTTGTTCCCGGCCCCAAGCTCCTGAAGCTCTTCCCACAATCCGTCAAAAGACTGGGAAAAAACAATATCATAGCAGGGCTTTTTATTATATAATATCGGTAATCTCTGTGCCATTTTCTCTCTCCGTCTGTCTCACTAAAATTTAAAGCTTCCTCCACCGAGGAAGCCCTGAGATAACTACATATCTTATAATCCATTATTGATAGGCATATCAAAGGAACCATTAATGATATCCTGAAAATCACCTGAAATATCCACGCTTGCAGGTGTTATAATAAATATGTAATGCGAAATCTTCTGTAAATTTCCTGACATTGCAAAGCAGGAACCGGATGTAAAGTCGATAATTCTCTGTGCAATATCCACATCCAGACCCTCCAGATTCAGCACAACCGTTCTGTTTGACAACAATGTCTCCGTAATCTCTCTGGCATCCTCCACCGATGTAGGCTTAATCACACATACCTCCATGCCGTTACCGGACACTCTTCTGACATTCTGGCGAATCGGAGTCACCTTAGGCTGAGTGGTTTTGCGGGGCATACGCTCCTCAAAGCCGTCATCACTGTTGTTTTTAGCCGCACTTACTTTTTTGGGGGCAGGCTCGTCTATTTCATCATCGTCCAGATAATCATCATCGTAATATTCGTCCTCATCATTCAGCTTCATATAATTTAAAAACTTGTCCATTACACCCATTATAATATCCTATTCCTTTCCATACTCTCTTTCACCAAAGATACCTGTGCCAACACGCACATAGGTGGCACCTTCTTCTACGGCAGTTATAAAATCGCCGGTCATGCCCATGGACAGTATATCCATACTGACATTATCAATGTTTTTTGCCGCTATGTCAACAGACAACTGTTTCATTTTGCGAAAATATTCCCGGTTTTCTTCTGCATTTTCCACAAATGGGGCAATTGTCATTAATCCTTTTACACAAATGCCCGGCAGTTTTGCAATATTCTCCACCAGAGAAACTGCCTCCCGGGCAGATGTACCGAACTTACTTTCCTCCAGGGCAATATTGACTTCCACAAGAATATTCACTGTGACATTTTTCTTCAGTGCCTCTTTACTGATTTCTTCCGCAAGTCTGAGAGAATCCACACTGTGTATAAATGCGACCTTACCCACAATGTATTTTACCTTGTTTCTCTGCAGATGTCCAATCATATGCCATCTGACATCCTCCGGCATCTGCGGTATCTTGTCCATAAGCTCCTGAACCTTATTTTCCCCAAAGTCCCGTGCTCCTGCCTCATATGCCTCCTGCAAAAGGGGAAGCGGTTTTGTCTTACTTACCGCAATCAGAGTAACCTCCTCCGGTCTGCGCCCGCTTCTGACACAGGCAGCATCAATCTGCTCCCTTACCTGCTTCAAATTATCTGCTATCATAAATTCCACATCCTTATCTATATATTCACACTATCTGCCTTTTATGCACTGAAAGTCAAATTATAATATTAACCCCTATGTCCTTCATAGACCGTCAGCTAAACTGTAAAATTAAATATCCTGCCCATAATACAAACCATAACATAAAAAATCCTGCTTTTCCTATAATTATCATCAGATTCTGATATACCCCCTCCATCTCTCCCATACTGCCGTCCAGTACACTATAACCATCCCGGTCATTGCACTCTGCCGGCAACCATCGAAAACCACCGAAAACCTACTCATTAATAAACTGGTCATCCCTGACAGATTCCGCATTCAGAACAATATAATCATACACATTTAATCCATACTGTGTGTTTGCCTTTACAATGGAATACTCATCATTCTGGTACAAAATATTAATCTGTTTAAAATCCGCGTAACCTTTATTCATATTATAAACACCTGTCAGCGTAGCCCTCCTGCTGACTGTATATGTCTCCTGACTGTCAGTTTTATACAAGATATCACCCGCATTCAAAATAGAAGCATCCACATAATATTCTTTTGTCTCCTCATCATAGCTGTATACCTCAGCATTCACAAATTCGCTGGAAATCGTACCGTCCTCCAGATAACACTGTCTGATAACACCATTATTGCCGTTTCCGCCAGTGCTGATATAAACCTCCGGTATCAGATAAAATTCTTTCTGCACAATGGAGGAGTTAGGAATTTTCAATCCCCTTTCATCATGGATAATCAATTCAACATCCAAAAAACGCTCCGATATAAAAGTAATCATGGAATTGGTAAAGCTTAACTGTAAATATGTATTTCCATCTGCATTATGTAAGAGTTTTACCGCCCCCCAGGATTCAAGCTGGTTTTTCAGAAAACGAACTTTTATATACCCTTCCTTTTCCATCTCGGCACCACGTTCACTGTCAATGGGAATTACAACAGACCAGTTTTCATTGGTGGAAAGTTTATAGGCGATATCCCCTGCAGCTACAAGGGAATCCCCCATAATCTGTTCTTTTTCATATTCTTTATTTTCAAAAATATCTGCTGTAACCGCATCCGGAGTCAATGTCTCATAGCCGTCCACCCAGTGTGCTACAATTCCGGTCTCAGGTGCATTGCAGAATTTCACCACATTTGCCACACCGGAGGAAGCGTTCATGGCATTAATTTTCTGGAGCATATTGTCATTTGTAAGCTTCATAACCGTATTTTTCAGGGAATGCTTAAAATCATAAGTATTTTCATAATTGGCGGGATGATAGGAATGGGCAAAATTAACTATTTCACTGCGAAATTCAGCCAGTTCCTTCTCGCTGAGAGAGACTTCCCCCAGATTCTCATCCGCGAAATATTCACTCAGACGCCCTGTCTCATCCAGCGTATAGACAAGATTATTTGCCGATACCCTTTCCCCTTCATAGGTATAGAAATTGATGTAGCCTGCGGAATCTGTATGCACCACCGTCTCATCGCGAATAACCACTCCGGTATAGGTATTATTTGTTGCAAGAGACCCTTCTTTAACCTCATAACGAACAATATGGCTTGTCTGAAAATACATCAGAACACAATAAATGACATATATCAGAATTGCGCCAAAAATAAGCATACCTATATTCAAATTCAGAGGTTTTCTATACTTTCTTATCTTATTATTCTTTTTTGACAATTTGGCCGGACCTCCAAATAAATATTCTACTTAAAAATATACCAATGAAAAGCCCCGGTACATGTCCGAGGCTTTCTATATAACACATGCTGTTGTATCATTCTAATTCTTCCTACAAGGAAATAATAATTTTCTCTTTCATATCCGCCGGAAGCTCCGCCTCATCCAGAGATACGCTCAAAATAAAATCTACATGGAAAGTTTCGCTCACTTTTTCAAGCTTGGAAATCGCAGAAACCACATCGGCAGCTTCCAGATTTGCAATTTTTAAAAAGCTGTCAAAATACATTTGCTGTAAATCATGGTCCTGAGAAAGGATTCCACACACAAATCCGATAAATTCATTACTGTTCTCAACCATGTACTGGGATACATCAATCAGACGCACCTTATTGTTCAGCTCGTACATATGCTTCGTACTCTTATCCAGATAAACAATATTACCCTCAACACTCTGAATTTCACTATTCACTTTATCCAATAACAGTTTTGTCTTTCCCTTACCCTTCTTGCCTACAATTAACTGAACCATTGGTAACCCTCCTAATTATGTATTATCAGATACTGTATCAATTTACTCAATTTTTATCTGATAATATCATTATAGTTTATCCGATAGTAAAAAACAACCTCTATTTCTTGATTTCATCTAATAAATCTATCATTTCTGCATACAAAATATCCCTTGTCTCCGCTTTTAAAATAACCGATATGTACGGTGCCCCACTGGCGTCCCTGGATAACAGCACAAGACAGCTTTTTGCAGCGTTTGTGGTACCGGTTTTCCCACCAATTACATTGATATTTTCCGGCGCGGAATAATTTCCCCGCAGAAACAGATTTGAAGTATCTATACTGCGTTCTTTGGCAGCTCCGTTCCTGTCATAATAGGTCATCTGATAGCTGGTCATATGGATGATTTCATTAAAGGTATCATACCGGATTGCCTCATTGAAAATAAGATACAAATCGTAGGCTGTTGTATAATGCCCATCCTGTGTCAGACCATGGGGATTGAGAAAACTGGTATTGGTAGCTCCGAGACTTCTCGCTTCCTCATTCATCATTGCCACAAAATTGTCAACGGTTCCACCCACACCCTCTGCAATCATCATGGCGACATCATTTGCCGAATACATTAACAGTACATGCAGTGCCTGGTCAAGGGTCATAGTATCGCCGCTTTTTAATCCAAATAACTGTGCCCCGGACTCCTGTATATTGACCGAATCCGTAGCGGTAAGAACCTGCTCCAGGGAACCGTTCTTAATCGCCACCAGTGCTGTCATCACCTTTGTCAGGCTGGCAGGATGTAGCTGCTCATGCGCATTTTGGGAATAGATGACTTCCTTTTTATTCACATCAAACAGGACTGCTGATGTCGCCTGGGACATGTCCACACTGTCACTGACAACATCCTCACCCACAACGCACAGATTGGCGGCAAATGCCTCCACGGTATCTCCGCCTGCGGCGGGCAGTGTATTAAAACTGCTGACCTGGGAATCTGCCTCATACGCATAATCATAAGAAATATTACCACACCCGGTGAGTGCCAACACAAAAATAAAGAAAATACTGATTATCCTATTTGTACATTTCACGCCACTCTAAATCTCCTCTGTCCAATGACTTTATCAACAGTTCCGCGGTTGCAAGATTGGTTGCAAGCGGTATATTATGCATATCACACAATTTGACTACATTATTTACATCCGGTTCATGGGATTTGGGTGTAAGCGGATCCCTCAAAAAAATCACCAAATCAATCTGGTTGTGCTCAATCTGTGCGCCAATCTGCTGCTCTCCTCCCAAATGTCCTGCCAGATACTTATGGATACTCAGGTTAGTCACTTCTTCAATCAGCCTGCCGGT
>CAZRZM010000152.1:0-7936 GCA_964604575.1 uncultured Acetatifactor sp. | reverse complement strand
TGCGCTGCTTCCTAATCTGGGAGGGCAATCAGGGCTTAATTTATGTGCGGAATTAAATAAAGCGGGCATTCTGGATAAATATAATGTAAAAGTAATTGGCGTGCAGGTGGATGCCATTGAGCGCGGGGAAGACCGTATTGAGTTTAAAAAGACAATGAATAAGCTTGGGATTGAAATGGCCCGCAGTGAGGTGGCTTATTCCGTGGAAGAAGCGCTGGATATTGCGGACAGACTGGGATACCCGGTGGTTCTGCGTCCGGCTTACACAATGGGTGGCGCCGGAGGAGGTCTTGTATATAATAAAGAAGAGCTTCAGGTGGTATGCGCAAGAGGTTTACAGGCCAGTCTGGTGGGACAGGTTCTGGTGGAGGAATCCATTCTGGGATGGGAAGAACTGGAGTTAGAGGTAGTTCGTGATGCTGATAATAACATTATTACCGTGTGCTTTATAGAAAACATTGATCCATTAGGGGTTCACACGGGAGATTCCTTCTGTTCTGCACCTATGCTTACTATTTCAGAAGAATGCCAGAAGAAGCTGCAGGAGCAGGCATATAAAATTGTGGAATCCGTGCAGGTAATCGGCGGAACCAATGTTCAGTTTGCCCATGATCCTGTGACAGACCGTATTATTGTTATTGAAATCAATCCCCGAACGTCACGCTCATCCGCATTGGCCTCCAAAGCTACGGGATTCCCCATTGCATTGGTCTCCGCAATGCTGGCAGCAGGTCTTACATTAAAGGATATTCCCTGTGGCAAGTATGGAACACTGGATAAATATGTACCTGACGGCGATTATGTTGTAATTAAGTTTGCCCGCTGGGCATTTGAGAAATTCAAGGGAGTGGAGGACAAGCTTGGAACACAGATGCGTGCCGTGGGAGAGGTCATGAGCATTGGAAAGACCTACAAGGAGGCTTTTCAGAAGGCAATCCGCTCTCTGGAAACAGGACGTTACGGATTGGGACATGCAGGTAATTTTGACTCATTATCGAAGGAAGAGCTTCTTCGAAGACTGGTTACTCCGTCCAGTGAGCGTCATTTTTTGATGTATGAGGCGCTCCGAAAAGGTGCATCCATAGAAGAGATTCATGAGATTACCAAGGTTAAGACTTATTTCATTGAGCAGATGAGAGAGCTGGTAGAGGAAGAAGAAGCTCTTCTTGCATGTAAGGGCAGCCTTCCTGAGGACGAAATGCTGATTACTGCCAAGAAGGATGGATTTTCTGATAAATATTTAAGCCAGCTATTGCAGATTCCTGAGGACGACATTCGTTCCCGCCGCATTGAATTGGGAGTTGAGGAGGCATGGGAAGGTGTTCATGTCAGTGGAACCCAGAATAGCGCGTACTATTATTCTACATACAATGCACCGGACAAAAATCCCATCAGGGAAGAGAAGCCTAAGATTATGATTTTGGGCGGAGGGCCGAACCGCATCGGACAGGGCATCGAATTTGATTACTGCTGTGTACATGCGGCAATGGCCCTTAAGAAGCTGGGATTTGAGACAATTATTGTAAACTGTAATCCGGAAACAGTGTCTACGGATTATGATACCTCTGACAAATTATATTTTGAACCGCTTACGCTGGAGGATGTTCTGAGTATTTATAAGAAAGAAAAGCCTCTTGGTGTAATTGCACAGTTTGGCGGTCAGACACCTTTAAATCTGGCATCTGAGCTGGAAAAGAACGGAGTCAGGATTTTGGGGACATCTCCTTCTGTGATTGATCTGGCAGAGGATCGCGATCAGTTTAGGGCAATGATGGAAAAACTGGAAATCCCCATGCCGGAATCAGGTATGGCGACTACCGTGGAGGAAGCGCTTTCTATCGCGGCAAGAATCGGCTATCCGGTTATGGTGCGCCCTTCCTATGTGCTTGGCGGAAGAGGGATGGAAGTAGTTTATGATGATGAAAGTATGGCGGAATATATGAATGCGGCAGTGGGTGTTACACCGGACAGACCGATTCTGATTGACCGTTTCCTGAATCATGCGCTGGAGTGTGAAGCAGATGCGATCAGTGACGGCGAGCATGCGTTTGTACCTGCTGTTATGGAGCATATTGAGCTTGCCGGTATTCATTCCGGTGATTCCGCCTGCATTATACCCTCCGTGCATATCCTGCCGGAAAATGTGGAGACCATTAAGGAGTACACAAGAAAGATTGCTGAGGAGATGCATGTAAGGGGACTTATGAATATGCAGTATGCGATTGAAAACGGAAAGGTTTTTGTGCTGGAAGCAAATCCCAGAGCATCCCGTACCGTACCGTTGGTGTCCAAAGTATGTAATATTCGCATGGTGCCCCTGGCTACGGATATTATTACCTCTGAAATTACGGGAAGACCCTCGCCGGTTTTGGAATTGAAGGAACAAGTAATTCCCTATTATGGAGTAAAGGAGGCTGTATTCCCGTTCAATATGTTCCCGGAGGTAGATCCGATCCTTGGACCGGAGATGCGTTCCACAGGTGAAGTCCTTGGTTTATCCTGTTCTTATGGAGAAGCTTTCTTTAAAGCACAGGAGGCAGTTCAGTCAAAGCTTCCTCTTGAAGGAAACGTGCTGATTTCTGTTAACAAGAAGGATAAAGACGAGGTGGTAGAGGTTGCGGGAAGCCTTTCAGGAGACGGATTCCGGATTGCAGCGACTGGCGGAACCTATGATCTGATTACTGCTGCGGGCATTCCGGCCACAAAGGTGAAGAAGCTTTATGAGGGGCGTCCTAATGTGGGAGATATGATTGCTAACGGAGATTTTGACCTGGTCATCAATTCTCCTATAGGCAAAGACAGCATACATGATGACAGTTATCTTAGAAAAGCGGCAATTAAGGCGAAGATACCTTATATTACAACAGTAGCGGCTGCGAAGGTAACTGCTGAAGGTATTCATTATATTAAAACCCATGAGAGAAGTGAGATTAAATCTTTGCAGGTGCTGCACAGCGAAATTCATGACAAGTAAAGCTTAGTATGGCAGATTTAGGCCCGGGAAGGAGATGGGAAGCTCTTGAACGGGCTTTATCTAATAAATTGACAGAGGAATGAAATATATGAAATACGATGCATTTATCAGCTACCGGCATGCGGATTTAGATCTGTATGTTGCCAGAAAACTGCACAAAGGGCTTGAGATGTTTAAGGTGCCGCGGGCAGTAGCAAAAAAGTCAGGAAAAAAGAATATTAAGCGGGTATTCAGGGATCAGGAGGAGCTTCCTGTCGGCAGTGATCTGGGAGATAATATTGAGGCGGCGCTTTCCGGGTCGGAATATCTGATTGTTATCTGTTCACCGAGAACACCTGAATCCTATTGGGTACAGAAAGAAATATCTACTTTTATAAAAATACGTGGCAGAGACCATGTGCTGGCAGTGCTCATTGAGGGAGAACCGAATCAATCGTTTCCGGTTCAATTGCTGGAAGATGAGGAAGGAAATCCGGTAGAGCCGCTGGCAGCAGATGTAAGGGGGACAACCAGACGCCAGGTGAACAGAAAACTGAAGACGGAGCTTATGCGCCTTGCGGCGCCATTGCTGGGCTGTAGCTATGATGATTTGCGGCAACGACACAGAGAGCGCAAGATGAGGAGAACAGCAGTGGTATTGTCCGGTGTTACCCTGCTTGCCGTGCTGTTTGGCGCTTACAGTACCTATAATGCTGCACTGATACGGCAGAACTACCTGGGAAAGCAGCGTAATCAGTCTAAATATCTGGCGGAAACCGCACTTACTTTGCTGGAAGAGGGAGACCGCAGGGCAGCAGTACTGGTGGCATTGGAAGCTTTGCCGGGGAAGGATAATGACAGACCTTACGTGGCGGAAGCGCAGTATGCTTTAAGTCAGGCGCTTTATTGTTATGACATGGGAAATAAGATTCAGGCGGACCGTATTCTTTCCCATGATCTGCCGGTCAGCAATTTATGGCTGAACGAAGATGGAACAACAGCACTATCAATTGATCAGGGAGAAAATGTTTATGTCTGGGATGTGGAAAGCGGCAGAAAACTGGCACAGGTAGCTCCAAGAGTTGATGAATATGGATATATTAATGGACTGAAGGGCGCTATGCTTTGTGGAGAGAGCATCATCCTGTGCGAAGCAGATTGTTTAAGATCTGTTTCATTTGACGGGCAGGAAGAATGGTACACGGAAAATCCTGACGGAACTATTTACTGTGAATTTGCTGAGGATGCACGGATGGTGGCCTGTGTGGATAATGATGGGGTGAATTTTTATGATATCAGTAATGGAAATTTAATTGATAGAATGCCTAATCTGCAAGATACTTCTTATGCCGGCAGCATGGCATTTAATCAGGAACGAACCAGGTTTGCGGTTTCCCATCTGGCTGCGCGGGAAGGAGCGGAAACGGGCTGTGTCAGTATATTTGATTTTCAGACACGGACAGTAATGGATGTGGATATAAAGGCGTCTTATATCACGGATGTAGCATTTACAGCGGATGACAATCTTTTGGCAGCTTCGGTTAAGAATGGTGATCTTTTGGCCTATGAGTGGATAATGGCTGAGGGGTATGTTCAGAAGATTGACTGTAGTGATGGTGTGGTTCTATGGCAGAATACATATGAATATCAGGTGATGGGGTATGAGTCTTCCAGTGTACAGCTTAAGAGCAGAGCTTATACGGATGAGACTGGAGAAGAATGGCATGATGAAGTACTGATGTCAGTAGATAATATAGCTTATTCATGGGACAGTACAACGGGAGAACTAATTGCAGAGACAAAGACAGACAGCGGTATTTCAAAATTTCTTATATCCCAAGGCAGTGGTCTTACATACTTGGCGGGAAGTAATGGAACGGTTGATATTGTAGATATGACAAAGGGATTTCGCTATTCCACTTCGGCGATTCAGACCGGAACAGAACTGAGGGATGTAGCGATTAAGAATGGTGTGATGGTGGTAAGAGCTTATGCCTCCCCTGATTTGAAGGTCTTAAAGTATCAGGATAATGCCCATATGGAGGAATTGGAAAACTATCAGAATGCCATCCAAAGTGTGCAGTATTCCCCTGATGAGACATATTATGCAGTTAGGACATATAATCTGAATGATAGCAACAAGGTTTTCTTTTACCAAACCAGGGATAACACCCCTGTAAACACATGGGTGGATGATGAAACAAGATATATTCAGGCTTCCGGGTTTGTAAATGATGTCATGTATGCAATAGTATATAGTGATGGCAGTGTCGTTTTTTATGATGTAGAATCAGGTAAAGAAGAGATGTTTGCTATACTGGAGGGGCTGGGCAGTGCAGAAGGCAATATGAATGAGGAGCATTCATTGGCGTTTTTATATAGTGGAAACCAATATACAGTCATCGATTTAAAGCAGAAGAAGGTAATGTATACAGGTGAGGCAGAGGAATATATCTATGGAGGTATCATGGCGGAAGACGGCAACCATGCCTATTGTGCCATGAAAGGAAAAGGAGTGTGTATTCTTGATGTTGAAACAGGAAGTGTGACTTCAATAGATATGGATGGCTACCGGGTGATTAACAATGGGAATATCCAGAATGCTTTTGCAATCAGCCGGGATGGGCAGCTTCTGGCAGTTAGTTGTTGGGATAAGGTACTGCGTGTGCTTGATCTGAAAAAGATGGAGACAGTAGCAGCGATTCCATTTGCGGGAGTAAACCGCAGATTTATGAAATTTTCAGAGGATGATACACAGATTATGATGCAGGGGGACGATTACTATTTCAGGGTATATGATCTGAAAACAGAAGAATTTGCACATGTTTCGACAGATCAGTATTATGAGATCAAACAGACTGTGACTGACGAAGAATCAGATACTATCAGCCTGATAACGACTGTTGACATGGTAATTTTAAACAAGGATGATTATGAAAGGATTGCACAAATAGAAGGCGGCAGCGTATACTTACCAAAAAGCGCCCGGATACTGTGTCATTACAATAGTCAACTGTACCAGTTCCCATATATGACTCTTGAGATGCTGCGTGAGGAGGCAGAGGCACAGTTTGGTGGAGAGAGTCTGACAGAGCTTGAGAAGACAAGATTTCATGTGGAATAGCGCGGGAAAGTGAGGAAAAAGGTATGAGATTAAGAGATTTGCTAGAGTATGACAACATTGTAGTCCAGTGCCACGACAATCCGGATGCGGATGCCATTGCAAGCGGTTTTGGTGTATATACCTATCTGAAGAACCAGGGGAAAAAGGTAAGATTTGTTTATGGAGGAAAATATATTATCCAGAAAAGCAATCTGGTTTTAATGGTTTCTGAATTGAAGATTCCCATAGAGCACGTGGAGAAATTGGAGACACCAGAGCTGCTTGTCACAGTGGACTGCCAGTATGGTGAGGGAAATGTGACACATTTTGAAGCCGGGCGGATTGCTGTGATCGACCATCATCAGGTAACGGGGAAGCTTCCTGAACTGAATGAAGTAAGAAGTAATTTGGGTGCCTGCGCAACTCTGGTGCGTGAACTGCTGCAGAGTGAGGAGATTGACATCAATGAAGACCGTAAGCTCTCTACAGCGCTGTATTATGGCCTGCTGACAGACACCAATAATTTTACAGAAATCTTCCATCCTCTGGACAAAGATCTGCGGGATGATGCGGTCTATGAAAGAAGTACTATCGTGCGTTTCAGAAATGCAAATCTGTCGTTAAAAGAGCTTGAGATTGCAGGGATGGCACTGATGGGTTATGACTATAATGATACCTACAGATATGCAGTGGTGGAGGCAAAGCCCTGCGATCCCAATATACTTGGAATGATTAGCGATCTGGTACTGGAAGTGGATGCGGTGGATACTTGTCTGGTATATAGTGTATTACCCTTTGGAGTAAAGATATCCGTGCGAAGCTGTGTGAAAGAGGTCAAAGCAAGCGAACTGGCGGAATTTATTACAGATGAAATTGGTTCCGGCGGAGGACATCTGGAGAAGGCGGGAGGTTTTATACAGAATGAGCTTTTAGACAGAGCATATGAAAAGTATCATGGGGAAAAGAAAATCGGCAGTTTTCTGAAATGGCGTATGGATGATTATTTTGATGATATTCAGATTATTCATGCCAAAGAGTATGAAATTGAGCTGGCTGGTATGGAAATGTACAGAAAGAAAAAGCTGCCCTTAGGATTTGTAAAGGCAGCGGAAATATTTGAGCATGGTTCTACCGTGTGTGTCCGTACACTGGAAGGAGATCTGGATGTACAGATTCAGGATGATATTTATATCATGATAGGAATCCAGGGTGAAGTTTATCCCAATAAGAAAGAAAAATTTGACCGCAGTTATCAGGTGCTGGAGGAGCCGTACCATTTTGAGGGGGAATATGCACCAACAGTTAAGGATGTGGTGGAAGGAAAAAATATTTCATTGATCCCTTATGCCAAAACATGTATTACCACAGGAGAGAGTTATATCTATGTGAAGCAGTTAGATCATAGAGTGAAGGTGTTCACGGAATGGGATGAAGAGAAGTATATGCTTGGAAAAGAAGGGGATTATCTGGCTGTCCGCAAAGATGATCTTCATGATATTTATATTATTGAGAAGGGTATTTTTAAAAGGACTTATGAGAGCATGAAAGTCTGACATGCAAAGCTGCACTGTTCGTCAATATTGTATAAGTTTTCTGTTTATGTGTTAAGCAGGTGTGAATACTTAAAAGGACATTTGTCTAAAAGATAATTTTAGAAAATGTCCTTTTTGTGTGCGCCTTGCGGCGCACGTTTCTAATGGGTGAAAGTCCCTAATCTGCCCTGGCAGTGGGAAGGATACAGCCGAACACCAAGGGTGTCCATCGTGAGGTGGAATCGGAAGGAAGGTAAGGAACTAAAGTTCCTATGAGGAGCAATTCTTGGAAAACAGTTTTGGTTTTCGCCCGAAACGAGGAGCGCATGACGCCCTCAGACAATGCTC
>CAZRZM010000151.1:0-7962 GCA_964604575.1 uncultured Acetatifactor sp. | reverse complement strand
AAAACTAAAAATGAAGGTATTTTTGACATATACTTTTTTATTAAACTTTGATTGTATCCAAAATATAGCAAAAAACATATATGGGAAAGGACAAAACAATGAAAAAAGTAAGCAGATTTACCAAAAGTTGCTTGAGCCTTGTTTTGGCTGCGGCCTTAAGTATTGGTGGGGCGGTTACAGCACCTTCAAGTGTCAAAGCTGCAGAGAGTGAGCAGGCGACAACGATTACGTCGATGGCGTATACCAATGGTCCGGATTTTAGCGCGTCTACAATTTCAGCGGCAAGCTTCGGATTCAATATGCCGACTTTCAACGGTGGCGGCGCAACCTGGGGGGATGTGACCGGTGACCTTGGGGTAAATGTAAAAGTGGACGGCGCATGGGTGGACATTGATTCGGTGGACAGCCTTGTGTACAACAGTAACTGGGGACACTGGTCTGACAGCGGTTTTCAGGGCTACTGGTTCAAATTAACCGAGACTACTTATGTTCAGTTATATTCTAAATCTAATCCAAGTGTAACACTGAATTACAACCTGGTTGTAAATTCAACAGATATATCCAATATTACCGGACTGGCTCCTGTTGCGGCAACGACCATTTCCGGCAACCGTTCCGGCACCGGATTCGTTGCATTCCCGAAGGCAGTGGCTCCCACCGGAACCTATGAGACAAAAGCTGACAACTATAATGTGTATGTGAAAAAAGACGGTGAGCCGGACAGCGCTTATGTAAATATTGACAACAATGCGGCAAGCGGATGGATTTATGACACCAACTTTGGTATCGAAGATTACGGCTACTGGTTTAAAGTAGAAGAGAGCGGCACCATCCAGGTGAAGTTCGAGTTAAAAGGAAAAGAGAGTGTATCCCAGGTATATACCATCACTTATGCGGATACCGTGAGAAGTGACTACACAGTACATGCAAATGGGGCAACCACAATCAAAGCGGACGAGAAAACCGGAGCGGCAGGCGTGGTATTCCCTAATCTTGGCGGTACTACAGAGGCAAATTTTCCGACCAACAAGGAATTGGACAACTTCGTAATTGAGTTTTATCAGGAGAGCACCGGAAAATGGGTGAATCTCGCTGACAGCTCCGAGAGTGGATGGTATTATCAGGGAAATGGCTATGTGCAGTATTCAGATAAGAATCAGTGGGGTTACTTTGATGATTATGTATACGGTCTCTGGTTCCAGCCCATTACTGAGGATTTCAAACTGCGTATCGGATATCCCAAGAATGGCACCAAAGGCGGTGAAATAGGCGGCAATTACATTGAATACCAGTTTATCGGTGCGCCAAATGCGTATCGTCCTCCCCACATAGAGATGGAGGATATCATTGTAGGTGGTGAAGGAAGCGACCCCAATGCTCTGGAAGGCTGGGATTTGTATTACAATGATGAGTTTTCCGGCAATACACTGGATATGTCTGCATGGAGCTATAATACAGGATTTTTCCTTGACCCTTCTGAGCCTGGAACAAAGGGCTGGGGCAACAATGAAGCAGAATACTATACCAGTGACCCTGACAATGTTTTTGTGGCAAATGGAGCGCTCCATCTGGTGGCAAAGAAAGACCCTTATACCTTTACCTGTACGGATGCAAACCAGACAAAGGTGACGGCAGATTATTCTTCCGGCAAGATTATTTCCAAAGATAAGGTAAGCTTCAAATATGGACGTATTGATTTCCGTGCAAAATTACCAGCAGGCAAGGGACTGTGGCCCGCACTGTGGATGCTTCCCAACGATGATACATATGGAACATGGGCAGCTTCCGGTGAGATTGATGTAATGGAGGCAAGAGGCCGTGTGCCTAATACAGTCTGCGGTACCATTCATTATGGCGGGGCATGGCCGAATAACAGAAATACAGGCAATGATTATACTTTTGAAAACGGCGGCACCTTTGACGATGGATATCATGTATACAGTTTAATTTGGGAGGAAGATAACCTCACATGGTATGTGGATGGAAAATTCTACTCATATCTTCCCAAGGATGTATGGTATTCTGCAAACTCTACCTCAGATACCGCGCCTTTCGACCAGGATTTCTATATTATTATGAACCTTGCAGTAGGCGGCTGGTTTGACGGTGGTATCCTTCCTGACGCAGGATTTACTTCTGCAGAGATGTTAGTGGATTATGTCCGTGTATATAAAGAAGAAGGCAGCATCGAGGCTCCTATTGTTCCGGTAGAGGGACTGACACTGAACCAGACTTCCGTAACCCTGAAACCCGGTCAGACAGCAGAACTCATTAAGACCTTTGCACCTTCCAATACAACCCAGAGAAATGTTATATGGGAATCTTCAGATGAGAATGTTGCAAAAGTAAGCGCAGGCCAGGTAGTGGCTGTGGCAGATGGTACAGCAGTTATTACGGCGACATCAACTGCAAATCCTTCCATTACAGCAAGCTGTACTGTAACTGTAAAGGGTGAAGCTGTAGTAGAACCCGACCCGGTTGACCCCGTGGATCCGGTAGATCCTGTAGACCCGGTAGACCCGGTAGACCCCGTGGATCCCGTAGACCCCATAGATCCGGTTAATCCTGAACCTATGGATAGCATTGAGAGAATTAGGATTGTTGACGGCAATGTAGTAGCTTATGCAACAGATGCAGAGGCATTGATTTCTTATTACAGAGTATACGATACTTATGAAGCAGCATCCCAGGCAAGACTTGGTGATTTACCTGGTGTTGTGATGGAAAAGAACAATGGTATTCTGGAGTACAACTATGGTGCTGCACAGAGAGGCAAATATGTAGTGTACGCATTTAACCAGGCCGGTTGGGATACCCCTCGCGTGGTTGCAGTTAAAAATATTCCTAACGATATTTATAACGGTGGAAATACCGGAAATGATGATAATCAGGGTGGCAACACCGGAGACAATAACAATCCGGGTGGCAACACTGGGGACAATAACAATCCGGGTGGCAATACCGGAAGTGACGTTGCACCTGTAAGTGGAGAGTATGGCGCACGTCTCAATAATGACGGAACTGTTACCTTCTATGTAAAAGCACAGGATACTGCTTTCGCACCCATGCTTTACTGGGGTGCAAACAAAGTGGATCCTCAGCTCTATCAGTTAGCTGGTGTGATTCTGAGCAAAGACAGTAGTCTTGGTGATAACTATTTTGGTTACACAACCACACAAACTTTTGCAATGACAGACACTGTTTCCTATATGTTCGGATATACTCCGCTTGACGGCGCAGGAAGAATTGATTCTCCGATTGTTACATCCAAGGTTAGTGATTTGAAGGCTCCTGTTGTGGAAGAAGAGCCGACTCCTGAAGGTGAGTATGGATTCAAACACAATGCAGATGGTACTTTAACATTCTATGTACATGCAGAGGAAACCAGTTTTGCACCTATGGTATTTAGTGGCTTGAACCTTTCCAATCCCAGCTTATCCCAGCTTGGCGGAGCATTTATGGAGAAGACAGGTGCAAAATACTATACCTACACAACACCTTATCAAGTAAGTAAGGGAAGTAATGTTTCCTACCTTATAAGCTTTACTCCAGTCGGTGGGGCAGGCCGAATGGATACTGCGATTATTACAGAAAGCGTAAAGTAAGTATAGCAGCAAATTTTTTGAACTTCTTTTGAGTGGGATATATGAAATAGATAAAACTCCCTATCACGGAGAACTACTTTGTCAGATTGATAAAGCAGTTCTCTGGATAGGGAGTTTTTTATCATAAGGAAAAGTTCGTTCAATATAATAAAACACTCCGTGAGGGTTTGCACGCTGATGCAGATGTAGTATGTCGCCTGTGCGACGCATTTGCGGCGTGAAATTCTTTTTATGAATGTATGGATTGTTGATATAAGGTACAAGCCTTTGATGACAGATGATTTTCAGCATATTCCGCGGCTTTTTACGTTTATGCAGAAAAACGTGACGTATAGGCAGAAAATGGTTTTATTGTAAAATTCTATGGTAAAATAGCCAGATACCTAAATATCGAGAGGAGAAGAATACAAATGAGAAAGAAATTAAGAAAGGTGCTGGCTCTTTTCATTGCAACAGCTATATGTGTAAGTACTACAGATATCAATGCTTTTGCAGCACAAAACAGTAATCAGGAAAATGTGGGAGATATGGTGTCACAGACCGGGGAAGTGGCAGATGCGTGGAATGTATTGTCACAGACCAAAGAAGTAGCAGATGCCGGAAATGCTGTGTCTTCTGGAGACAGCATCAGCGAAAAAGAGGTTTTGGACAACTGGGATAGCGCAACAACACAATCTGTTTATGAGGATAAGAATTTTAAGGTAATATTTTCCCTTACCAGTCAGTGGGAAGGCGGTTATAATGCTGGCATTAAAATAGAAAATACTGGTGAAAATGCTATAGAAAACTGGTATTTAAGCTTTGATTCGGACAATCAGATTTCCGGCATATGGAATGCGGAAATATCCGGCAGTGAATCCGGTAAATATATCATTAAAAATGCTGACTGGAATCAGGATATCCCTATAGGGGAATATGTGGAATTTGGATTTTCCGGAATAGGAGATTTCCTTGGGTTTCCTGTAGAGTATCAGTTACTGGGCAGTAGTGAAAACCACAAAGAGGAAGATTATACAATAGAGTATTGTCTGGATAGTGATTGGGGAGCCGGATTTACTGGAAGGATATCGGTAACGAATAATACAGAAGAGACAATAGAAGACTGGACGCTTGCTTTTGCTTTTGACAGAACTATTCTGACTGTCTGGGATGGTGTTTTGGAGTCTCAGGAAAACAATAGTTATATTATCAAAAATGTGCAGTATAACAGTAGTATTGCTCCCGGACAGACGGTATCCTTCGGATTCACCGGTGAAGGAGGGAATGCGGATAACATTCCATATAATTATCAGTTGTCTTCGTATCAACTGGAAAACACAGAATATATCCAACTGGCAGATGGTAGAATAAATAAGGATTATCTGGAGAGAGCAATTTATCCATATTTATTGATGAAAGGCATGTCCCTTGATGATATCAGATTGGCTGACGATTATGATGGGGACGGTCTAACTTTAGAAGAGGAATATGATTATGATACCAATCCGTTTGCAAAAGATACGGATGAGGATGGAGTGGATGATTACTTAGAAATTCATCAGTATGGAACCAACCCGATTAAATATGATACGGATGAAGATGGGATGAGCGATGGAACGGAGATTTTATGTGGTCTCAATCCATTGCAGAAGGATACGGATAATAATGGAATTACTGATGGTGAAGAGGTTATAGACCAGAAAGTAAGAATTTATAACGTTAACAATTATTCTTTGGAGCAGGTTAAAACGTTACCATCTGTTCAAATAACCGGAAAAGGGGATTATAGTCAGAAACTGTATGCTACAGCAGTTGAATATAATGAAGCAATTCTGGATTTGGACTGTCTGGTAGGTACGGCATTTGATTTTGTCCATGATGAGAGTCTGGATTTTGAAAGCAGTACATTGTCGTTTACGATTAGCGAAGAGATTTTGCAGAAATATTCGTTAAGTGATTTAGCAATTGCATGGTATAATGAAGAAGAGAATGCACTTGAGCTTCTGGAGACATATGCGGATGCTGCTACAAGTACTGTATATGCGGAGGTTGTGCATTACAGCACCTACATGGTGGTTTCCGTACCGGACTATTTTTTCAATATTGACTGGGAAAATGAAGATAGTATCATTGAAGCGGGAAAAGCGGATGTTGTTTTTGTGGTCGATACCACCGGTTCCATGTCAGAGGAAATTAGAAATGTCAAAAACAACATAACTACCTTTGTTTCCAATCTGGAAGAAAATAAAGTGGATATCAGACTGGGACTGGTTGAATACAGAGATATTTATGTGGATGGAATAAGGTCAACCAAAAGCTATGACTGGTATACAGACGTTTCTGATTTTAAGAATAAGCTGGGAACACTGGGAGTGGGCGGCGGAGGCGATACACCGGAATCAGTGGTGGATGCCCTTTACTGTGCACGAAATATGAAATACCGCACCGGAGTGAAAAAATATATTATCTTATTAACAGATGCTAATTATAAAAACGGAACTTCTGTAGATAAGAATGCCACTTTGGCTGATGAAATAAAAAACTTATGTGATGATGAAATTTCTGTTTCAGTTGTAACATTACCGGGTTATTATAGTACATACAGCAATTTGGTGAGTCAGACGGATGGTGTGAGTGCAAATATTAACCAGAATTTTGCATCGGCACTGGAGCCCCTTATTGATAAAATGGACAGTCAGGTTAATAAGGGATGCTGGATAAGACTTTCTAACGGTTCCATTGTATCGTTGGACAAAGACCCAACATTGGGGGATGAAACGGTGGATACGGATGGGGACGGCATTCCTGATATTTTTGAGCTGAAATCCCAATATAAGGTATCTTTATACAATCCGTATACAAATAAGATGCAGGATGTGGATACATGGGCATTTTACAGTAATCCGGTAGAAGTGGATACGGATGGGGATTCCATAAACGATTTTGTTGACTTGGAGCCTACAGTATTTGATGTTGTTGTAACAGAGCAGGATGATACTCACATAAAATTTAATACAAAAAAACAGTGGAATATAATTCCCTGCACATCCTTTGATTATCTTGACAATCTTCTGCAGATGGTTGACGGAAAGGTTGACAATCCCATTCCACTGGAGGAAATGCAGGAAATTGTTCAAAATGTAGAGGATAACAAGAAAAAGAGTTTCTCCGAAGAAGAGCTGATATATATTGGACTTATCAATAATGAAGGCTGTAAACTGTATATGCACGATATGCAGGGAATATTCAGGGAGAATGTGTTCCAAAAGATAACGGGGCGGGAGAGCCGTTATTACAGACATAGCGGAATCTGGTGGACTGAAAACTGGAGCGAGGTTCCCAAAGGGACAGAAAGTGGTTTTTTCAAAGGAACTGTTTTATCAGAGGCAGATATAAACTTCTCATGGAAAATTTATACGGTATGTGATGTATATTCTGTACTGACATCCGTAGCCCAAATAGGTGCTTTGGTAATAGCAATTGTCCTAATAGCCGAAGCGACACCGGTTGTTCTTGCAAATATTCAGGGACTAGTATATTATGTAAAAACCTTTGGTGTAGTCCAGGGCATTCAGATGTATCGTTATCTTGGAGTCCAGAATCTGCCGGATGGAGTAATTTCGTGGCTCCAGATGGATATGGCTGATGGGGACAGTTCACTGGATGATGTTGCAGCAGTGATTCAAAGGGAAAGTGTAAAAACGAAGCTGCAAAGATATTTGTTAGATAAAGAACATCCAGAAGGAGGACCTAAAGCAAAATGGTTTGAACTGGCTCTGGGATTTACAAAGGAGAATTGGGAGCAGCTTGCAAAGCAGATTGTTTTTGATGAATCAGTAGCGGTACAGACGGAGGTGACACAATATGGTCCTAAGTTTGAACAAATAATTAGTATTTTAGGAGCAAATGGTAAGAAGATTGAAGTTTTATTTGTATGGATAAGAAATCATGATGGTTTTATCAGGCTTGTTACGGCGTTGCCAACAGCGAAGAAATAGGAGAAAAAGGATATGTATAAAGAATATGAAGTTGTCAAATCAAGAAGAAAACTTTCAGAAAAGGTTAATGAGGGTTGCAGGGGGGCTATCGTATTTGTTTATTCAGAGTATCCGAGGGGATATGAAGTTGAGTTTTTTGATAGTAATCATGAAACATTAGATGTTCTGACGGTGGAGGAGAAAGATATAGAGCGTATAGAGAGCAGATTTAAAGAATTATCTAGAAGGAGGGTTACTGATTGGATAAAACATTTATTAAAATGGAAAAATCAAAGTAACATATAATGAGCGTACTATGGTGATAGACTATGAAGAAGAACATATTATTAAGAAGATTGAACATAAAACGAAGAATGTTTCAAAATCATTTTTAATAGGTT
>CAZRZM010000150.1:0-8018 GCA_964604575.1 uncultured Acetatifactor sp. | reverse complement strand
GACGGTGTGTTCAATCATGTGGGCCGTGGCTTTGCCCCCTTTGTGGATGTCATACAGAACAGACAAGCTTCTTCCTATGTAAACTGGTTCCACCGCATTGATTTTGGGGGAAATTCCAATTATAATGACGGATTCTGGTATGAAGGCTGGGAAGGCAACTATGATTTGGTAAAATTGAATCTCCACAATGAGGATGTGATACAGTATCTGCTGGAGAGTGTACGGTTCTGGATAGAAGAGTTTGGCATTGACGGGCTGCGTCTGGATGTGGCATATAGTCTGGATGAAAATTTTGTGCGCAGACTGCGTGCCCATACCCAGGGATTAAAAGAAGATTTCTATCTGCTGGGCGAGATGCTCCACGGAGATTATAACCGTCTGATGAATGATTCCATGCTGCACTCTGCCACAAACTATGAGTGTTATAAGGGATTGTTCAGCAGCTTTAACAGCATGAATATGTTTGAAATCAATCATTCCCTGCTGCGCCAGTTCGGACCGGAGAACTGGACGCTGTATAAAGGAAAGCATCTGCTGTCTTTTGTGGATAACCATGACGTGACAAGGGTGGCAAGCATTCTGACAAATGAGAAGCATTTACCTCTTATTTATGCGTTGATGTTTGGTATGCCGGGTATTCCCTGCGTATATTATGGAAGTGAATGGGGAGCCAAAGCGCGTAAGGAGGAGGGAGACCCCGCGCTCCGTCCCAGTTTCCCTGAGCCGGTTTTCAATGAACTGTCTGAATGGATTGCAAAATTAAGTGATGCCAGGAAAAACAGTGAGGCACTCAATTACGGTGCATTCCGTTCCGTACTTCTGACAAATAAGCAGTGTATTTTTGAACGAAAATCAGAGCATGAGCGTGTATTGGTAGCTATCAATGCAGACAACCAGGATTTTGTGGCACATTTTGATGCCGGCTGCGGAACAGCTCTGGATTTGATAAGCGGAGATACCCATGATTTTGGCGGTGGAAGCATACTTCCCGCCTATAGCGCATATTTCTGGAAAATGGAGAAATAAGGGATTATCAAATAGTCATTCAAGTTGTCGTAAAAGAATAAAATAATATGGCTTTAGGTTTTATACCGAAAAGCCATATTGTTTTTTTGCATAACAGTCCAGCCCTATACTGTTATTTTTTTGTTTTTCTTTAGAAATTATTTGTTGACAAACAATATTATATGAGATATATTATGTGTAACAACAATATTATACATCATATAATATTGCAGACAAATATAATAATATAGAAATAAGAGGTGATGAGATGGTATTTAATACAGGCGCGGCACTATTGGATGCTATTGTGTTGGCAATCGTATCCAAGGCGCCGGAAGGGACATATGGTTATAAGATTACCCAGGAAGTGCGGCAGGTAATTGAACTGTCAGAGTCCACATTGTACCCGGTACTCAGACGTCTTCAGAAGGATGAGTGTCTGGAGGTATATGATGTGGAATGTGCCGGAAGAAACAGGAGATATTACAAAATAACCAGCAGAGGCTGGGCACAGCTTCGATTGTACGAGAGCGAGTGGAGAAGCTATGCGGACAAAATTGCAGGACTTTTTGAAGGTAAGATTGAATTTGAGGGAAAGGATGGAGGCGCAGGTGCGCCTGAGTGAAGCATATGAACAGAGTAGATTTTATGAAACAGTTGGAAAGCCTGCTTCAGAATATCTCTCCGGAGGAGAGGGCAGAGGCACTGCAGTATTATGAGGATTATTTTAATGATGCGGGTAAAGAAAATGAGGCAAGTGTAATCGAGGCACTTGGCAATCCGGCAAAGGTTGCCGAAAATATCAAAAGAGATTTGTACGGTGCGGGCTATGGCGGTACATCCTATCAGAAACCAAAGGACAGAGAACTGATGGAATATCATGGAACGTCTGTGGACAGTTCCAAAAAGGAATCTATGTCTACGGGAACCATTGTATTGATTGTTCTTTTATGTATTCTGGCATCTCCGGTTATAGGCAGTCTTCTGGGAGGTCTGCTCAGTATTGTGGCGGCATGGTTTGCACTGATAGTGGGATTCGGGGCAGCCGCAGTGGCGCTGTTGGTTGTTATGCTGGTATTGTTCATTGTGGGAATCATGTGCATTTGGGAAGCTCCGTTGGTCAGTGTGGCAGTGATTGGAGGAGGAATGGTCTGTGGCGGTATCGGTATCCTGTTTTTGATGCTGACAGTTGCCATGGCAGGAATTGCAACGCCTGCAATCTTTAGAGGATGCGTCAGCTTATGTAAGAAAATTTTCGGGGACAAGAAATAGAAAGGCAGGTGGCATAGTAATGAAAAAGTTCATGAGAGGCTGTGGAATTACAGCATTAATATTAATTGTTGTGGGACTCGTTATGGGAATCGTTGCAAGTGGTATTCAGGGGAGAGGTGTCATCAGCGATGTTGTTGAGGAAGTGACCCATGGATATGTGCACTATAATCTGGGCAGCTTAAAGGATTTTGGAGTCAGTATAGGAGAGAATGCGATGATTGATTTAGAGGATGATATTGATTTTCTTCCCGACTTAGGGATTCTCAGTGGCGATATAGATAGATACAGTCCGGGAAGCAATGAGAATGTAGACAGCATGGACATAGAAGTGGGGGGCTGTGGATTGTACATCAGGGAATCCAGTGATGATAATTTTTATATAGAGGCTGAAAATACCCACAAATTCCAGGGTTATGTCCGTCAGGGTACATTGTATGTGAAAGAGTCCAGGCATTCCTCAAAGCATTGGAAAAATCTTACAGACTACGACTGCACTATCACCATATACGTGCCCAAAGAATTTTATTTTGATGAGGTAGAAGTAGAATTTGGTGCAGGTGTACTTGATTTGGGAGAACTCTATGCAAATGAGCTGAATCTGGATTTTGGCGCCGGTCAGGTCACGGCAGAGTATCTGGAAGCGGAGGATGTGACTATTTCCGCGGGTGTGGCAGAAATTGAGATTGACGATATGCAGGTGGATAATCTGAATGCGGAAGTGGGCATGGGGGCACTCTATATGACGGCTGACATTAAAAAAAGTGTTGAGGCGGAATGCGCCATGGGAGAACTGGAGCTTACGGTCAGGGGCAGCAAGACAGATTTTAACTATGATATCGAAGCGTCCATGGGTAATGTATCCATAGGAAAAGATTCTTTCAGTGGACTGGGACGGGAGCAGACCATTGATAACAATGCGCGCAAAACCATGAAACTGGAATGCGCAATGGGTGATGTCTCGGTTTTATTCAAAGAATAAGATTGCGCAGATATTTTTCAAAAAGCACACCTTCCTTCACCGGAAGCTGTGCTTTTTCGCTGCCCTGAATGCAGAGGGCGACGAAGCCTGCAGCCTTTTCCACAGATGCTTCCAAAGGAACCTGATGCAGGGCATCGGCAATCAGGATGGATGCGAAAATATCTCCGGTGCCCGGCCGGGACGCACCTGCAGCAGGAGTTTTATGGAAGGAAGAGCAGTATTCCTGCCAGATATAATTTTGAAAAAAATCCTCGTCCCGCAGTCCGGTAATTACGATACGGCGCGCACCGAGCCGGGATAATTTTTCACAGATTGTCTCCAGTGCACGGGTATCCCAGCCTGTTTCCCGGTAGGGAGTGTCTGTCAAAAGACATGCTTCCGTGATATTGGGGGTAATAATGTCGGCATGTTTCAGAAGCTTACGCATTCCGGCATAATGGGCAGGCGTGATGGTGGAATATGCCCGTCCATGGTCACCCATCACCGGGTCCAGGAGAAATAGTCCGGGGCAGAAATCCCGGACAAATTCGTCTACAATATCCATCTGTGCCACATTGCCCAAAAAACCGCAGTAGAGACCGTCGAAGGAGAGCCCCAGTTTCTTCCATGCTGTGAGGTAATCCCGCATATGACTGGTATAATCGACAAAACAGCATTCGGGAAAGCCCAGATGATTGGATAAAATAGAAGTAGGCACAGGACAGACCTGCACCTGCATGGCACTGATAACAGGCAGAGAAACGGTTGTGGAGCATCTTCCAAAACCGGCAATATCGTTAATCATGGCAAGGCGCGGAATGGATTCCGCGCCAGTTGAATATTCTCTTTGTGTCATGTAATGATAATTCCTTTTCTATATACAATGTTATGATACACTGCATATTAGTTATTGTATATTGGACAGCTTTTTTGGTACAATGGCTTCCGGTGTAATCTGGACAAACAGACCGGATTTCTTCAGTGCAGGACGCAGGGCGAGATAGAAAATAGAAGACGCAATCACTGCAATCACAGCGTTGACACTGGTAGTCAGAGTACTTATTTTCGCCAATGCGGAAGAAATATCCTGAGGTACCCCTAACAGATACATTTTATAGAAATAACCTACCAGAGGGTCTGCAACAATGTTAAAGCCCATGCCACATGCACATGCAAGAATCGTAACGCCGGTCACATACTTTTTGGAATGGGAGTCACTTAATTTGAAAATTTTGTGTGCTACCAGACCGACAATCAGACCAATGCACATTTTCAGTAAAAAGGTCTTGGGAGCGCTGGTGACATAGGATGTAGTCAAATCGCCGATAGTCATACCAATAGCGCCTGCCAGACCGCCCCAGTATCCGCCCAGAAGCAGCGCTGCCAGTACACAGAATACGTTGCCGAAGTGGAATGCTGTCTTTTCGGGTCCTACAGCGATATCAATCTTAAAAAATGCAAATCCGATATAGCAGAGAGCTGCCATCAGACCCGCCTGCGCCAGACGTTTCACATCGGTCTGTTCGCCTGCGGCAACACCCACAAAAGCATTGTATAATCCCTTTACCACAAGTAAAACAGATAAAAAGAGTACCGTCAGCCCATAAGAATAAGGACGCTGCAGACTTAATTTATCCTCTGCCAGGGCATTCAGGGATGCCTGATAACTAGTATTGTACGCATACACCGTAAAGATAATACTGCCAATCAGTACAAAGATACTGACAATCAACAAGCCATAACTTTTTTTCTTTTCCATAATAAATTTGCCTCCATAATTTTGTGCTAGGGACAGTGTATAGGAAAAGTGGCATTGTAAAAAGAGCCAGAATATAACTTTTTTACCATGCCAGTTTTGGGAGTAGTATTTTACTTTAGAGATTGACGTGCCAGTTTATTCTATATATAATAACCTAATGAAACGGGTTTTAATAGATGGATTAATAGGTAATTAGAATGGAGAATATTATGAAAAAATTTGTTAATGTATTAAAACAGCTTGGCAAAATGGTCTGCTATGTGGGGCTGCTGTTTGGTATGCAGTTGATAATTGATTTCACCATAACATTTGTCTACACTTTTGTGGAGGCATTCAAAGCGGGAATGAGAGGTGAAACGGTCACAGAGGAACTGTCCCGGAAGCTGTCGGAGGAGGCAGTGGAGTTTATGCTTTCCTGCCAGAGCTGGGTAATCATTGGGGCAGCAGTGCTTACATTGTTGATTTTATGGGCATTTTTTGCCATCCGCAAAAAGAAAGTGCTTACGGAAGTACGGTTTCTTCCTATTCCGGTCAGCACAGTGGCACCGGCCATTTTACTGGGAATCGGCGGATGGCTTATTGTGGAGTTTGGTATGAGGGTGCTGCCTATTCCGGATGCCCTGATGGAATCCTATGGTGAGCAGGCAGTAGTTCTGGTAAACGATTCTATTCTGCTTATGATACTCGCCAATGTGCTTGCGGCTCCCATTGTGGAGGAGATTATTCTGCGGGGACTGGTACTGTCCCGGTTGAGAAGGGCAATGCCTGCATGGGTGGCACTGCTTATTTCCTCCATAGTATTCGGACTGATGCACGGACATCCCTTATGGATAGCCTATGCGTCCCTGCTGGGGCTGCTTTTTGGAGCTACTGCCGTGATTACCGGTTCTGTCAGGGCATCCATTGTGGTGCATATGACACTCAATTTATTTGGCACTATTATATCCGGTCTGCTTACGGCAGAGGTGCCCTTTGCCGGGGAAATACTTGCAGTAGTGGCAGGGGCAGTGATTGTTGTACTGGGATTTGGGCTTTTAAAAAGAATCATGGGAAAAAAAGAAAAATCCTTGACAAAGGCATCTTAGGTGGACTATAGTTTCACTATAGCAAAAGATACGAAAGGCGATGACGAAGAGGAGTATGTATCATTCCCTTATCAGAGAGAGTGGCTGCCGGAGAAAAGTTTTGGCGCTGTGAGGCCGCTTGAAGGAGAAGATGCAGAAGGTAGCTTCCGAGCCGGAGGACTGAAAAACTGGCACAATGGACAGTGGAAGTAAGTTCCCACGAATTATCCCCGTTATAGGATAGCGCTTTCAGCGAAGCCGGATTTTTCCCCATAAATACTCAGTAATTATGAGGAAAAGAAAAACGGTGGCTGCGGAAGAGGCATGAGGCAGATGTAAGTCTGTGAACAAAGGTGGTACCGCGTTAATGACGCCCTTTGCTGGTGTAAATCAGCAGAGGGTTTTTTTATCGTCGAAAAGGAGGCGCACAAAAAAATGAACAAATCAGGAGGAGAGCAATGAGCAGAGAATTGGCAAAGACCTATGACCCAAAAGGGATAGAGGACAGACTGTACCAGAAATGGCTGGATAAAAAATATTTTCATGCGGAGGTGGACCATTCCAGACAGCCTTTCACGATTGTGATTCCGCCCCCAAATATTACAGGACAGCTTCATATGGGACATGCGCTGGACAACACCATGCAGGATATTCTTATCCGTTTTAAGAGAATGCAGGGATATAATGCACTCTGGCAGCCCGGAACTGACCATGCCAGCATTGCAACGGAAGTAAAGATTATTGAAAAACTCAAAGAAGAAGGCATTGATAAGCATGACCTGGGCAGAGAGAAATTTCTGGAGAGGGCATGGGAGTGGAAACGTGAGTATGGCGGACGTATCATAAGCCAGCTAAAAAAAATGGGTTCCTCCTGCGACTGGGACAGAGAGCGTTTTACCATGGATGAGGGCTGCAACGAGGCTGTCACGGAAGTATTTGTGAAAATGCACGAAAAAGGATATATCTACAAAGGCTCCCGCATCATCAACTGGTGTCCGGTCTGCAATACCTCCATCTCCGACGCAGAGGTGGAATACCAGGAGCAGGCGGGCCATTTCTGGCATATTAAATATCCGCTGATTGGTGAGGATGGAAAACCCAGTACCACAGAGTTTCTGGAGTTTGCAACCACCCGTCCTGAAACCATGCTGGGTGATACCGCTGTGGCAATTCATCCCGAAGATGAAAGATACAGCCACCTGATTGGCAGAAAAGTGCTGTTGCCTCTTATGGACAGAGAGATTCCCATTGTCACCGATACCTATGTAGACAGAGAATTTGGTACTGGTGTGGTTAAGATTACCCCCGCCCATGACCCCAACGACTTTGAGGTGGGCAAGAGACATAATCTGCCGGTTATCAACGTTATGAACGACGATGCCACTATCAATGAGAACGGTGGAAAATTTGCGGGTATGGACCGTTATGAGGCGAGAAAAGCCATTGTAAAAGAACTGGACGAAATGGGACTTCTGGTGGAAATCGAGGACTACTCCCACAATGTAGGCACCCATGACCGCTGCAAGACAACCATCGAGCCGCTGGTAAAAGAACAGTGGTTTGTGAAAATGGATGAACTGATTAAGCCCGCTGTGGAGGCGGTAAAAAATGGGGACATCAAACTGATTCCCGAACGTATGGAGAAGACCTACTTTAACTGGACTGATAATATCCGCGACTGGTGTATCAGCCGCCAGCTCTGGTGGGGACACCGCATTCCCGCCTACTACTGCGATGAGTGTAAGGAAGTAGTGGTGGCGAAAGAAATGCCCCGGATGTGTCCGAAGTGTGGCTGCACCCACATGACCCAGGATGAGGATACGCTGGATACCTGGTTCTCCTCTGCATTATGGCCCTTCGAGACTTTGGGCTGGCCCGGACAGACAGAGGATTTGAAATATTTCTATCCCACGGATGTGCTGGTAACTGGTTATGATATTATTTTCTTCTGGGTTATCCG
>CAZRZM010000149.1:6941-8074 GCA_964604575.1 uncultured Acetatifactor sp. | reverse complement strand
CAGCCTTTTTTATGTGGAAAACTTTTGATTGGATAAAAGTAACTTTTCTTCTTAAAATCGGTTTTTCTTATATTTTTGTGGAAATTGCACATAACATGAAAGTCAATGGTACTTTCCACCCAAAAACAATATTTTGACAAATTGCACAATTCTCTGGTAAAATGTTCAAAAATGTAGATTACCGCTTATCTTGTCAGGAGAATTATGAGTACCCTATATAACAAAATAAAATCCTTAAATTTATTCCATCAGAAGAGTTTTCTTTTCATTAATATAGTGATACTTTTTTTATCACTGTTATGTATTATTCCAATCTTTCTTCCCAATAAATCTTATACATTTACAGGAAGTCATTCTGTTTCCCCGGAGGAAAGCGATTCCAATGTTCCCATTTATCAGAACATATCCTTGTCCCCCGGCTTATATTATATTCAATTAGAGTATTCCGTCGATACCGATGGGGACGGCATTTGTCTTGTGGAGGATACGCAGGTGTATCCCGGTGCCCTTCTGGCAAACTATGAGCATTTTTATTCCAATCTGGCTTCCACCAATTATTCTATCTGGCTTTTTCAGTCTACGGACACCTTGACGGTTTCTGTCAATCCGGGCAGCAACAGCATCCTTTCTACGGGAAATCTGAGAATTGTAGAGACAGACGGTTTGTGGACTATGCTCCTTGCCATTATACTCTTTCTGGGACTTTGTGCCAATTTCTGTGTTGTGTCTGCACTCTACCAGAGACAGTTTCCCATACCAGGACAGTCAAAGGCCGTCTTTTTTGGCATCCTTTTGATTACTCTTATTGCAAGCACACCTTTTATGCTGGACGGCATTATCACCGGAGCTGACCTTGGATATCATCTGCACCGCATGGAAGCTGTCAGCGCAGGCATATCTGCCGGACAGTTTCCTGTCCGTATTGCACCGCGCTGGCTTTATGGGCAGGGCTATGCAGACCCCATTTTTTACTGTAACCTGCTGTTACTGTTTCCCGGCGTTCTTCGGCTTCTTGGTTTTCCCATGTCCACCAGCTACCAGATTTTTGCAGTTTTCATCAATCTTGCCACCGCGTGGACTGCCTATTACAGTTTCAGCCGTATTTTCAAAAACTATAAACTGGGTATCTGTTG
>CAZRZM010000149.1:0-6931 GCA_964604575.1 uncultured Acetatifactor sp. | reverse complement strand
GTGCGCTCTTTTGCCTGTCCCAGTTCCGTATTTTTAAATTTGTTATCAATGGCGCTCTGGGGGAGGGCACTGCGCAGATTTTTCTGCCTCTGATACTTCTGGGCCTGTACGAGGTTTTCTCCTTATCCGACGAGGAAAAACCTGCGCCCGGCGCGTGGCTCCACATTGCCATCGGCTATGCGGGACTGCTGCAGACCCATGTTCTGACTACAGAAATTACAGCTTTTGTAACCATACTTTTCTGTATTTTCTATCTCCGCAAAATATTCCGCAAATCCATATTTGCAGTTCTGGTGAAAAGTGTAGTGGGCGCTGTTCTTTTAAGTCTTTGGTTCTTGGTTCCGTTTCTTGACTATTATCTGACACAGAATGTTCATATTAAAAATGTGTCTGCCAGAACCATTCAGGATAGAGGTCTTTTTCCGGGAGAGTTACTATATCTGTTTGTAAAACTGCCCACTCTCGCAGATTCCACCGGCGACGGTATGGCAAATGTGCTGACTCCCGGATGTGGATTCCTATTGTTTGCCGGACTGCTGTTTTTCTTTATCTTATGGTATGGCGGTTTTCTGCATACCAAAGATAAACACACAACCTTTGTAAAAGTATCTGCGGTCTTGTCCGCCATGCTTTACCTTTTCAGCCTGCAGATTTTTCCCTGGGACAAGCTGCAGTCACTCCATCCGGTTGCCGCAACTTTAATCAGCAGCCTGCAGTTTCCAAACCGTTTCCTGGGCTGGGGAACCTGCCTGTCAGTTCTGGTGATGGGTTATTGTTTTTCTTATTTAAAGGAACATTTTCACAAGACAGGAAAATATATCACTCTGGGTATTATGGTTCTGTCACTTATCACCAGTGTTTATCTGCTGGATGATGTAAATAAAAACTGCTACAGAGTCTCCATATATAATGAAGAAGCGATTGATTTCGGTTACATTTCCGGTGCGGAATATGTCATTGAGGGAACCGATGATTCCCTGCTGACTTTTGAGAATCCTATCCTTTCCGATACAGTGACTATGGAGTCCTACCAGAACTCTAACCTGCATATCACCGCACACTGTACCAACAACAGTTCAGAGCAGGGCTATGTGGACATGCCCCTTCTGTTATACAAGGGCTATCAGGCATATGATACCAATTCCGGGGAGGCACTTACCCTTTGTTACAACAGCAACAATCAGATGCGTGTACTGCTGCCTGCCCATTTTAACGGCAAAGTAGACATCCGTTTTGTCAGTCCCTTCTACTGGCGCATGGCGGAAGCTGTGAGCCTGTTTTTCCTGCTATATCTGCTGTGTGGCTATCATAAAAAGAAGCTCTGGAAAAATATTTTTGCAAGGCGAAAGATTGAAAATTAAAATGCCGCTTGCACGGCGGAATGTGAGGAAACATGAAAAAGTGGATAAACAAATATAGTATTCTCTGTGTGATTGTTCTGGGCAGTTGTCTGGCGCTGCTGCCCTGTCTGTTCCGGCCCAGACAACAGGTTTTTATGGCCCTGGGCAGTGATATTGCACAGACAACCGCTCCGGTAAGCGGCACCAACATCACTTACTATTTCAGTGAGCATATGGTTCTTACACCCGGCATCTATCAGGTCTGTGTCAGGGATGCCGCTCTCGCAGGGGATGCCGTTATGAGCATCGAAATGACCTGTGAGACCTCTTCCCATAAAGCCCTGCGCGGCAATTCTGTTAATCTGTACGCCGGACAAAAAGATTTGGATTTTGAAATATATGTTCTGGACACCATAGAAACTGCACAGTTGACCTGTATTCTTACTGCTGCGGATTATGACGCTGTTACGGAAATTGCTGTTTACAGAACCAATATGGGAGCAGGAGTGTTGATATATCTCCTTCTTTTTGCAGGACTTGCTGTGGGTCTGCTCCTGTTTTTTCACGACCGGATTGTGCTGGGCAAAATTACAAAATCAAGGCAGGCGGCAGTCTTCACGCTGGCTGCCTGTATTCTCATTGCCTATATTCCCTACCTGAATGACTATTTTACCCTTGGGGCAGATTCCGGTTTTCATCTGCTGCGCATAGAGGGATTAAAGGAAACTCTGCTTCACGCCAGCCAGTTTCCTGTCCGCGTTCAGGATTACTGGCTGTTCGACCATGGCTATATGGTATCCGTCTTTTACGGTGATTTGTTGTTAATCCTGCCTGCACTGCTTAGAATTGTGGGTTTCCCGCTGGGACTGGTTGCCAAAATGGTGGTTCTTGCCATTCTGATTCTCCATGCCGCCATCTCCTTTCATTGTTTCCATAAATGCACGGACAATGATTATGCGGCACTTTTGGGAAACATCTGTACCCTGCTGGCGCCCTATCATTTTCATAATATCTATAACAGAGGCGCCCTGGGGGAATATACCGCCATGGCATTTCTCCCTCTGGTTATCGCCGGCATATTTCTGTTATACACCAAAGACACCGCATCCAGAGACTATAAAAAATACAAATGGTACCTTGTTACAGGATTGAGCCTCATATTGCAGTGCCATCTGATTACCTGTGAAATCAGTGTATTTATGATGCTGGTATTCTGTCTGATTTTCTGGAAAAAGACTTTCCGCAGGGAAACCTTTACCCAGCTTCTCCTGGCGGCTGTTATCACCCTGCTGTTGAACTGCTTCTTTTACGTTCCCATGCTGTATATGATGGCAGGCGACCATTTCTTTTTTCATTCGCTGACTCAGGATGCCATTCAGTCACACGGCACGAATCTGTCCCACTTCCTGCAGCTTACTACCAACAAGGGTGGCGCACAGACTGAAATGTTTAACGCAGAGGCACTCCAGCCGGGGGCGGGTCTGTTTTTTGCCCTTGTGCTTTTTGCCTTATACGGATGGAATTTCAAAAAGGATAAAAAATGGAAAGATTCCTCTTCCATTCAGAAATATGCGCTCCATGCTTTTGTGTGGATTATAGTCCTTCTTGTGCTGAGTACAAAATATTTCCCATGGGATACCCTGAAAGCCAATCCATTGCTGAATTTCATCTCCACAGCTATCCAGTTTCCTTATCGGCTTTTATCACCGATTATCATGCTGGGCGGTCTGTTTATCGCGCTGTTTTTCCTCTGGTGCAAAAACAATTTTTCCGGCGCGGTATTCAAGGGATGTATTGCTCTGGTGATTGTCTTTACCGTGGTTCCCGCCTTATACCAGACCAACAATATCGCCTTTACCACCCGGTCCGCCCATATTTATTCCAGTGAAAATATCGGCACAAAATATGTGGTAAACGGAGAATATTTATTGGCCGGTTCTTCCATTGAAGATTACCACTACCATGAGCCGGTGGCAGACGAACATATTACTTATTCGGATTATGTAAAAAATGGCACCACCATTCACATGTATGTGGCTAACAGTTCTTCTGAAACAGAATATGTGGAGCTTCCGCTGACAGGCTATAAGGGGTATGTTGTCTCTGCTCCTTTGTCCATTGCCGGGGAACGGGGCTTTAATAATGATTTACGGATTGCTGTGCCGGGTAATTATTCCGGGGATATCACCGTTTCTTACAAAGAATCCGGCCTTTATCTGGCAGCCGACTGGATATCCCTTGTCAGTGCACTGCTTTTGTCCGGATATTGGATATTCACACGAATCCATAGGAGGAAAACCGTATGAGAACCCAAAACAGAAAAATGTATTCTTTTTTCCTATTCCTGATATTTGTCACATCTTCCATACCCGTTTTCTGTATGTACATTATAGAAGGCGGTATGGCAGCACAGACTGTTGCCCGCCTGCAGGAACTGGCACAGATAAAGTTTCGTCTTTTCCCGGACATGGAATATGCTTTGGACAACGGACTTTCCTCCCTTGCCCTGAACTCCAACTTATTTTATTTTCTGCCCGCCCTCTTCCTTAAAATCACCTCCAACATCCGGTACACCTGGGTACTGCTGCTACTTTTGATACAGGCGGCAACGCTGGGCGGTGCATTTGTTTTGTTTCGCTATCTTTTCCCGAAAGGCAGCGGCGTACTGTGGGGTGTCCTGCTGTATATGACTTTTCCTTTCCGCATTTATCTCTGCTATGACAGGCAGGAGCTTTCCCAGGCTTTTGTGTGGATGCTGCTTCCCTATTATCTGTGGAGCCTCCTGCACGTTATCCACAATCGCAGGAGACATTTGTTCCTATGGGTATCCGCACTGTTTCTGGCGGCAACCGGATACGCCTGCGCCTCTGTTTTTCCCATTATCCTGGGATTAACCCTAGTGGTAGTTCTTTTTTCCCGCAATGCCTTTCCCCTGCTCACCATGGCAGGCGGCACGATAATGGCACTGCCGGGACTGAAACGGCTTCTGGAGTTTCTCACCAGTGAAAAAATGGCAGCACTGTCTGTCCCCCTGACAAGTATCATGCCAGAGGGCTACGCTTTCGGTGAACTCTTCAGCGCATTTACTTATGCGGAGGGAAAACCGGGAATCGGACTGGGACTGCTCTTTGTATTTGCGTGGCTTTCCTGGCACAGATTTGTAGAAGGGGAGAGGCTTCTGTCCAAAAAGGAATTACCCTGGCTGGGTGCGGGAATTTTTCTGCTGTTTTTATCCCTGCGCTGCTTTCCCTGGGATTATATCCAGCGCATCCGTCCGGTATTTCTGAAAATGGTTTCCCTGTTTCAGACACCGGGAGTATTCCTATACTTTGCCTGCTTTGCACTGACGATTCCCGCGGCAAAAACCATGCAGGTGTTATGTGAGAAAAAGGACAAATACTCTGTGGCTTTCCTGGCAGTTCTGCTTCTGATTATCTGTCTGGGAACCACCATATATCAATGTAACACTTATATTTTCACCAGGCTCCCGCTGCCCCTATAAATTGGGAAAGGAGCATAGTGTGAAAAATAAAATTTTCAGGTTGCAGCAAGAAAGGAGATTGGTATGATAAGAAAAGCCAAAGTAACAGATATTCCCCGAATAGCAGAAATCATTGTTTTTGGAAAACGAGTGGCTTATAGGGAAATCTTTCATAATGATATGGAATCATTCAACCATCTGCAGGTAGTAGACCTTGCAAATGAATATTATAGAAATAACAAGTTACTGGATAATATGCTGGTCTATGATGACGGAATCATTAAGGGAGCCATCAATAGGCAATATAGAAAAGATACTGTTGAAATATGTGATTTTTATGTGGAGCCGTTCTTTAAAAATGTGGGTATTGGCACACAGTTATTGTCCCGGCTGATTCAGGAAGCCCGGCAGGAAAAAAGAAGGTTAATATACTTATGGGTTATCGCCGAGAATATAAACGCAAGAAAATTCTATGAACAAAAAGGATTCTCTGCCACTGGAGAAACGAAGATTATTGAAGGAACCGATAAATTAGATGTATATTATGAACTTCTGATTGCTTCAGGCATAGGCAGTAAATAATCCGGCAAAATAAGGCTGTCCGGGCAACAGATATCCGTAGCGGACAGTAATCAAAAAAAGCGGCTCATCCTGAGATGAACCGCCTTTTATTATATTCCATTTTTCTTTTTTACTGCTTTAGAAAATTCTTCTTACTGCCAGAACCTTCTTGTAATCTGCATTGGAGACAATAATACCTGTTTTCTTGGTGGACGCGTGTACAATCTGACCGTTACCGATATAGATTCCCACATGACCGGAATAACAGATGATATCTCCGGGCTGTGCATTATCCAGTCCATCCACTGCGGAACCCTGACTCCTGTCAGCAGATGAGGAGTGGGGCAGGCTCACACCAAAGTTCGCATACACACTCATAACGAAGCCGGAGCAGTCTGTACCGTTTGTCAGACTGGAACCACCGTATACATAAGGATTGCCCACAAACTGTAATGCGTAATCGGCAACCGAAACACCCATTTCGCTTCCTTCGCCCACTGCGTAAGTCTGTGCGGACGCCTGTGTGGATTCCGTACTCTGTGTGCTCTGGGAACTCTTCTTGGAAGCAGCCGCTTCACGGGCTTTCCTGCGCTCTTCCTCTTCTTTGGCAAGACGCTTTGCTTCCTCTTCTCTGGATTCTGCCTGAACAAACTCCGTATGGAGGTCTATATAATCCATGGACACCCAGCCGATACCTTCCTCGATATCCACCTTTGCCCATCCTTCTGTCTCCTCTAATACTACCAGTTCATCCTCAATGGGCACCATTCCCAATATGGGCGATTCCGTTGTCGCCTCCATGCGGACAAACAAGGTCGTGGTAGTTACTGTGGCAAGTCTTGTTCCCACCTCTTTTGCAAGAGCTATGGCATCCTCACCGGTAACACAATATTCTGCTTTTACATAACCGGTAACAGAGCCGGATGTTATCTGATACCATCCGTTCTCTTCCCCTAAAAATGTACCTACCGAATCATCATATAGTTTTCCTAAAATCTCCCCCTCTTCACTGGGTATACTTCTGACATTCACGTAATCATTTACCTGCGCAATCACCAGATTCCGAAATAAATCTTCCTCTGTAGGCTTTGCTTCTTCTGCTGCCGGCACCACAGCGGGTGCTGCAATACTCTCTATTTTAACGGTTGTATTTTCCAAATTTGTCGTAATATTTTCTAATTTGTTACCTTTAGCAAGTGCCAAATCCACACCACCACTGGGTAATACTGTCGATACATCTGCTGCGTTTGCGGTAAGCACAGAACCTGATAAAGCAAGAAGTGCGGCTAATGTACATGCTGTTATCCTTACGGAACCACGAATCATGATATCCTCCTATAAATATTGTCATATGTATAAACTACAAGTTACTTTTCCTTAATCTTTTCTATATAATTATTACAAAATTGTTACATCTGTTAACAACTATAACACCAATATCGTAATTTGTCAACACATGGAATAATTTGGATAACCGGAATTGTAACAGTTCAGCCTTGCACCAGGTCACGCCGCCGGACCATAGTTGTTCCTATGAAGGCTGTATAAA
>CAZRZM010000148.1:0-8103 GCA_964604575.1 uncultured Acetatifactor sp. | reverse complement strand
AGGGAGAACTTCAAAGAATGGTGTGATAAAATAAGTATGGGTGAAACAGTGGTTATTTCAAGACCACGAAACGAAAATATTTACATGATAAATGAAGCTGAATATAATGAACTGCAAAAGGCAAAGAGGAATGCTGATTATCTTGACATGCTTGATAAACGTATAGAGAGACTAAATAATGGAGAGGGTGTTCATAAAACCATAGCGGAATTGAGGGCTATGGAAGATGAATGATTTTACGTTCGATAAGGAAGCGTGAGAAGAATATGTTTATTGGCAGACTCAAGACCGCAAAACACTAAAGAAGATAAATAGTTTGATAGAAGATATAAGACGGAGTGGGGCAATGCAGGGTATAGGGAAACCGGAACCGTTAAAGCACCGTTCCGGATATTCAAGAAGAATTGATGAAGCAAACCGTCTTGTATATGACATAGATGAATTGCAAAATATCCGTATTATAGCTTGCAGAGGGCATTACGAAGATTAAGAAAAGGGAAGTTGTCATGAATGTCAACTTTCCTTTTTGTCAGATGTGCCTTGTGGTGCACGTTTCTAATGAATGAAAGGGAAAACATGGAAAAAAAGGTTCTATTTGCAGAAAAGTATATGGACGGCGTAAAGCAGGCATGGAATGACCATGGCTACAAAGTATATGAAGCAAAGGAAGAGATATCAGGGGTATCGGCAGAGCAGACCGGACAGTGGCTTGCATATGCCGAAGAGGAGTATGGAATCCGAATGGTATTCTCTTTTAATTTTTTCCCCACTCTGGCGGAATGCAGCTCAAAGCGGGGAATGAAATATGTGAGCTGGGTCTGGGACTGTCCCAATGTTTTGCTCTGGGCAAAATCTGCCAGAAAACTCTCCAACTATATATTTGTCTTTGATTATGTACAGTATGGACAGCTTTTGTCCAGAGGAATGAACAACGTGTATTATCTGCCATTGGCTGCGGATGTGGATGCTTTTACAGAGATTATCCGCAGGGATGCAGATTCTTCCTGCGAAAAATATGCCTCGGATGTTACTTTCCTGGGCAATCTATATAATGATGTCGAGCAGATCCTATATGATAAAATCGAATACCTTCCCCCCTATGTAAACGGTTATCTGGATGCCCTGATGAAAGTGCAGAGGAAAATCTGGGGGGCATACCTTCTGGAAGAGGGGGTTCCGGATGAAGTCTGGAGACAGTTAAAGCAGTATGTCCACTGGGATTTGGGAGATAGATACGAAGAGGGTACCTACGAGATGATGATGAAAACTATGATTGGGAAAAAGATAGCCCAGTTGGAACGGAAAGAGGTCTGTAGCTATCTGGCAAGACATTTTGATTTTGTTCTATATACCAGTTCGGATTCCTCCTATGACCCGATGATACATAATAAAGGTTATGCGGAATATCTGACCCAGATGCCGTTGATTTTTCATTACAGTAAAATAAATATCCATATTACTATCCGTCCCATTACTTCCGGTGTTCCCTTGCGGGTACTGGATGTGCTGGCATGTGGGGGATTTCTGCTTACCAATTACCAGCCGGAGATAGCAGAATATTTTGTGGATGGAGAAGAACTGGTAATCTATTCCGATTTTCAGGATATGTATGATAAAATCCAATATTATCTGGAGCATGAGGAGGAGCGAAAGCGCATTGCCCATGCAGGATATCTGAAAGTAAAAGAAAGATTCCATTATAACAGACAGGTGGGAGAAATTGTGAAGGTGCTTGAAGCTGCTTACGCGGCGGAAAGTGAGGAAAAATGAATAAGGCAGTGATTGTATATTATGGGGAACTTTTGGGACGGTATCAGAGCATTCTGAAAATGCTGCAGGAGATTTATGCCGAAAACGGAATAGATACAGAGCTGCTGGGTATCGATGAGGAACATCAGGGGCATTATTATCACAATCTTCTAAAGGCATATGATGATGCTTATCTGTGCAGTCTGGATATGGCAGGCTTTCAGTTTGGAACACTGCTGGGAGATTCTTTGTATAATATTCTCCGTTCCATGCAGTTGCATTTGGTACTGGAACCGGAGATTTTAAAGGATTATGAGGGTATAGAGCCGGCACTGAATGCTTTTTTGTTTGTGCCCGAAGAGAAAACGGAAGAATGGAGAAAACGCAATTTCCGGATACTTAATTTATCTACATATCCTCCGCTTAAAATGGACGGTGACGTATATCCGGATAACGAACACAACCGCAGTATCCTAAAACGTATGGTACAGATGGTAATCAATGAAAGAGGTTAGGGGAAAAGAGTGAATATTTTCTTTTTGGAATGGAACAGTTATGGTAATGAAGATATGCAGAGTGCATTGCGGCAACTGGGGCATCAGGTAACCGGGATACCTATAACGGGGTTTGATGCGTCCAGGGAGGAAATAAGAGATGCGCTGGAGAAAGCACTCGCATCGGTACGCTGTGATTTTCTTTTTTCTTTTAATTACGCGCCAAATGCTTCCATCTGCTGCATGGAGCTGGGAATAAAATATGTATCCTGGGTCTACGACAGTCCTCATATACAGGTGTATTCCTACACTGTTTTAAATGACTGTAATTATATTTTTCTGTTTGATTATGCCTTGTATCAGGAACTGGCGCAGGGAGGGATTTCTACGGTGTATTATCTGCCCCTTGCAGTGAATGCCGGGCGGCTGGAAGCACAGGTGAGTCAGGTTCCGGCGAATTATGCCTGTGACATTTCTTTCGTAGGCTCAACCTATTCGGAGCCAAAGCACAGACTGTATGATAAGTTTCAGGGAATCTCGCCCTATGCAAAGGGGTATCTGGACAGTCTGATTGAGATGCAGCGGAGAGTGTATGGGTATCATTTTCTGCAGGAAATGTTATCAGAAACGGTGCTGGAAGAGATGCAGAAGGTATATCCCACCAATCCGGACGCGGCTACTGTGATGAAACCTGCCGCGCTCTATGCGGATTATGTGCTGGCAAGACAGGTGACCGCACTGGAGAGGCGGGAAATTCTGGAAATGCTTCCCGGACAGTATGCAGTACATTTGTATACCAGAGAAGCGAATCTCCGTATTCCGGGAGTGGAGAATAAAGGGCAGGTGGATTATTACAGAGAAATGCCCTATGTATTTGCAGGGTCTAAGATTAATTTGAATATCACCCTGCGCAGTATCAGGACAGGAATACCGCTCAGGGCATTTGATATTATGGGCAGTGGAGGATTTCTGCTCTCCAATTATCAGCAGGAATTGCCGGAATATTTTGTGCCGGACGAAGATTTTGTTTATTATTCGGACTATCAGGACCTGCTGGCGAAAGTGGACTATTATCTGCATCATGACAAGGAGAGACAGGAGATTGCCATGAATGGATGCAGGAAAGTGAGAACGCAGCACACTTATGAAAACCGCATCCAGACAATGCTGGATATTATAAATGGGGGATAACCGTCCGGTTCTGTGGCGGGTCGCGCCGGACGGTTACGGATGGAGAAAAAACAGCCGACATCATAGGATGCCGGCTGTTTTCAATATCGTAGCAATTTTGTCGGGGTAAGAGAAGTGGGTAAATACTTTTTCGTATCCCTGTATGGCAATCTTCTGCCGGATATCATCATGTTTCAGGTAATAATCTGCCTTGCAGAGAGCGTCCTCCATACTTTCGTAGAGCACAATATCTTCCCCGTCCACAAAATATTCCAGAAGCTCCGGCTGGTAGTTGCTAAACAGTACTCCCTTACAGCTCAGGATATCCAGGGCGCGCAACGGAATACCGGACTGGATGCTTTTCAGCGTAGGGTTCAGATTCAGTTTACTTAAGAGAAAGATTTTAGGCATCTCTGTCTGGTAGAATGCAGTGCCGCCGTAATGGAGATGGTTTAAAGAGGGCGGCTGCTCGTTGGAATAGTAATTCATCCTGCACATCTGCCCCAGCATATTGCACAGAACCAGACGTTCTGTATGGGTGACCTGGGTGGCGATGCTGTGGACCATTCCTCTTACCGTAAGTCCCTCCACTTTATTGCCTGCCTTCCGTAGCTGTACATTCATGCGCTCTACCAGCTCATCTGTAACCATTTCTTCAATAAAATTATATCCGTAAACCCGTAACTGTGTCTGTACAATGGCATCTACAAATCCCTTGTCATAGGGGTTCTGGCAGGACATTAGCTGTTGTAGGGGGCTTTGGTAAAACTGTCCCACAAAAGAAATATCCGCAGAATATCTGGCGCGGTCTGTTTCGGTGATGGTGACATTTTTTAATTTGCGGGGACTGGCTGCCAGGGGAAGATGAAAAATATTCACACCGCCAAGTGCCCGGATACGCTCTGCCTCCAGTCTGTCAAAGAGAAAAATATAACTGCCCGGATATTGATAATATTCTATGTGGTCTGTGTTGATGGGGCAGTCATAAACCCATGCCAGATATTTTTTGTGATGCTGGTTACAGAGTCTGGCAACCATGGGAGAAAAATTGGTGCTCATAACAAAATCCCAGCTTCCCTCTGCCAGATATTGTGAAAATCTGCGCTCAAAAAAGGCATCTTTATAGATGTTCTTCGGCTTATAAAGAACATTTTGGCAGTGATGTCCTGCCCGGGTCAGATAATATATTAAATCCTTCTGAATATAGGAACTCATATCGTAGAGCAGAATGTTCATGAAGTTCTCCTTTTTCGTTCCCCTTGTGGAGCGGCAGGGGAAATGCTATAATCATTATAGCAAATGCAAAAGCAAAAAGGAAGAAAAAAACGTGGACAAAATCAGTGTGATAATACCTACCTATAACAGAGCACATTTAATCATGAGAGCCATAGACAGTGTGAGGGAGCAGACCTATAGTAATCTGGAAATCATCGTTGTGGACGACGCTTCTACGGACAATACGGAGGCGGTTGTGACTTGTCTGGGGGACCACAGAATTATTTATAAAAAGCTGGCTGAAAATGGAGGCGCTGCCCATGCCAGAAATGTGGGGGTGGAATGTGCCGGTGGGGAACTCATTGCCTTTTTGGACAGTGATGACTGCTGGCATCCCGAGAAGCTGGAGAAACAGATGGCATACTGGCGGGGACATCCGGAATTTTCCATGGTTTATTGTCCTTTCCGGGTACATTTGAAGACGGGCAGCGAACAGTTTCCGGTGAAAGAAATGGGGATTCTGGAGGGCAGACTTTTTTCTGCCCTGCTGGTGCGCAATTCCATCGGTACGCCCACCATGCTGCTTTCCAAAGAAAGCTTTCTGGCAGTGGGAGGCTTTGATACGAGCCTGCGGAGTCTGGAGGATTGGGATTTTGTTCTTCGTTTTTCCAGAGAGTACTGCATAGGATATCTGGACGAAGTGCTGGTGGATGTATATGGTGCTGGGACAGACAGGATTAGTAATAACACAGGCGCATTTTATGAGGGCAGACTTAAGATGCTTGCTTTGTACAGGGAGCAGTTGATGAAAGACGGACATTTTGATGAAGCGTTGCTGAAAGTCTTTGAAAAGGCGCAGGAGGACGGCATTCTGGAGCAGGTACAGCAAATGTTTATGCTCATGCTGAGCAAGGAGGGCATATAGATGAAACTGCTGATTTATCATTGGAATTCCTATTTCCAGTATGATATTTATGAGATATGCAGGGAGAACCATATCCATTATCAGACATTTGAATGGAAGTTCGAGAATAAGAACCGGGACGACAGATTCAAAGAATGGTTTGGCAGTGAGATAGATTTAAAGGAGTATGATGCAGTTTTAAGTGTCAATTATTATCCGTTGCTTTCGGAAGTCTGTCAGAACGCGGGAGTAAAGTATCTGGCATGGTGCTATGACAATCCTTTAAACGTGGAGTATATAGAGGAAACCCTGGCAAACGAAGTAAATTTCGTATTTCTGTTTGACAAAATGCAGTATGCCTCCTATTACAATAAAGGCTTTGACACCGTATATTATCTGCCCCTGGGAGTGAACCGGGACAGGTTTGAAAGAATACAGGTTACAGAAGGAGACCGACGAAAATACAGTGCTGAGGTAAGTTTTATAGGCAGACTGTATGAGTCGAGACTACAGGATATTCTGGCGCCTTTAAATGATTATTCCAAAGGATATCTGAAAGCCCTTATGGATATGCAGTCCCAGATATATGGTTATTATTTTCTGGATGAAGCAGTTTCCGATGCTTTTCTGGAGGATATGAATGGGCAGTATCGGGCGAAGAATCCAAATACGAAGCTCGTGGTGGGCAGACAGGCGCTGACCTTTGCCATGGCAAGTGAAATAACCAGAAATAACCGTATTATATTGTTGAATCTCTGTGGCAGGCGGTATGATACCAAATTCTATTCCTATGACAACACAGAATTGATTCAAGGGGTTCAAAGATGTGGTTCTCTTGATTATGTTAAGGAAATGCCCATTATGTTTGCCTGCTCCAAGATTAACCTGAATCCGTCTCTTCGGATCATACAGACGGGCATTCCCCAGAGGGCTCTCGATATTATGGGGGCGGGAGGATTCCTGCTCTCTAATTATCAGGAGGAACTGACGGAGTACTATGAAAATGAAAAGGATATGGCAGTGTATGACAGCTATGAGGATGCCGTGGAGAAAATAGAGTTCTATCTAAAACATGAGGAGCTCAGGAGGCGTATTGCGGAGAATGGAAGGCGCAGAACACTGGAGGAACACACCATGCAGCAGTGCATGGAACAAATATGGCATGTGGCAGGAATTTGAGGTGAGATATGCGTATTTTATTGTATCATTGGAAAGCGTACAGTGATTTTTATCTGGAAAAGAAATTGCGTGCACTGGGAAATGAAGTGAAAGCTTATGCAGATGAGGATATTGTGCGGGATGATGACAAAGCGCTGCCGGGGGTTCTTGAGGAACTGGGGAAAGGATATGATATGGCAGTTTCCTACAATTATTTCCCCATTGTGGCGGCTGGCTGTAATACTTGTGGGATTCCCTATGTGTCGTGGATGCAGGATGCCCCGCTGATGTCACTGTATGACAGTAGTGCCGGACTTGCCACCAATTACTTTTTCTGCTTTGATTCGGAGCAGTATCTGGGCATGAAGCAGCGCGGGATAGAGAATGTCTGGTATTTTCCGCTGGCAGTGGACAGTGAAGCGTTATATTATGTGGCAACTCATGGTTCCAAAGAGGAAAAGGAAAAATACTCTGCGGATGTGAGCTTTGTGGGTTCCCTTTATTCGGAGAAAAACATGTTTGGAGCGATGAAACAGCGTTTCCCTGAGTATGTCCAGGGGTATCTGGACGGTGTGCTGCGAACCCAGCTACTGGTTCCCTCCGTCCGCTATTCCGGGATGCAGATTGCGGACAATGTGAAAAAACTGCTGCAGGACACGGTACACTTTAACAGAAAAGCCGGGCAGGAAACCAGTGACAGAGAATTGTTTGACAATCTTCTGGACGGGCAGGTGACAACCCTGGAGCGTGCTGAGATGGTTGCACTGCTGGCAGAATTGGATAGCTTCAAATTGTATACGGATTCGGATACTTCTGCTTATCCCGGAGTACAGAATATGGGGACGGTGGATTATTACACACAGATGCCCAAGGTGTTTTACCATTCCAAAATCAATATTAATGTCTCCTCCCGGACCATCCGGGGAGGAATCCCTTTAAGGGTATTGGATGTGATTGCCTGCGGGGGATTCTGCCTGACCAATGCCCAGCCGGATTTGTATTTTTACTTTGAAGAGGGGAAAAGCATTGTCACTTTTCAGAATCAGGGCGACATGAGGAGCAAAATAGCCTATTACCTGGAGCATGATAAGGAGCGGCAGCAGATTATAGAAGAGGGGCGGAAAGTGATTCGTGAGCAGTTTGATTTTGATGTACTTCTGCCACACCTTCTTGAAAAAGTAGGTCTTTAGACCTATTTTTATAAAAAAATCAAAAAAATTGAAAAAAGCCCTAAAGTAATTGAAGAAGTCTCCGATATACTTAACAAGTAAAGCAAGTAAAAAGAAAACTTGCAACAAGCTATAAGCTTGTTTGGTACCGGATTACAGGGAAGTATAAATGGAATGCGGTAGATAATATTAACAGAACGGCCTAAGGAAAGGCTACATTCAAGGAGGAATATATTATGGTAGT
>CAZRZM010000147.1:0-8153 GCA_964604575.1 uncultured Acetatifactor sp. | reverse complement strand
GTCTTGGTCTGCTCTTTGCCGATACTGGCATTGGTAACCGCCCCGATATGGATTGTCGGCTGTCTGTCAATCACAATTTTGTTCCCCTTGACTGCCCTATAGCAAAGACACAGAAAACAGAATAGAATAAGGCACACAAAACTGATATGATACCCGTTAAAGTAAATTTCAAGAAAAAATCAAAAAAATTTAAAGATAAATTAGAGATATAAGTGTTACAATACATTATAATAACTACAGAAGGAGTTTTTTTCATGCGTATATTATTGATAGAAGACGACCATGAGTTATGCTTTTCCCTCGCCTTCCAATTACAGAAAAACGGATTTCTGGTGGATGCCTGCGAGGACGGGGAGGACGCCTCCTATTATACCAGCCAGCCCATTTACGACTTGATTCTGCTGGACCGTATGCTGCCTCATGTGGACGGAATTGCTATCTTGCAGAAGCTGCGCTCTCAGGGCAATATGGTTCCGGTTATTCTGCTGACTGCACTGGGAGAAATAAACGACAGGGTGGACGGACTGGATGCCGGGGCTGACGATTATCTGGTGAAGCCCTTTGCCTTTGAGGAGCTGCTTGCCCGCATCCGCTGTATCCGCAGACGGCCGCGAACCTGGGAAACCGGAAATACCTGTTCCTATGAAGACATCACCTGGCAGGCAGAGGAAAATATTCTTACCGGACCTTCCGGCTCCTGCACGCTTTCCAAAAAAGAGGGGGCACTGCTGGAATGCCTTCTGCAGAACGCCTCCCAGACGCTGCCCCGCATGACACTGCTGACAAAGGTATGGGGACCGGATGCGGAAGTGGAGGAGGGCAATCTGGACAATTACATGTATTTTATCAGGCGGCGGCTGAAAAGCGTAGGCTCTGCTGTCGCCATCAAAACCATCCGGGGTGTGGGATACAGCCTCGCAGGGAAACCAGACACCCCTGATTTTTGACCCTGACGGCATCCGGAACCTGACCCCGCCAGGGAATCCGGCTTCCTGTCCGTGCAGGCACGGCACCCAGCACACCACCCTCAGGAAAACCACAAAAAAAGAGGACGCAATTCATGTATGGACAAATACACCGCAGGCTGGCATTTTTATTTGCAGGAATCACATCTCTGATTCTGGTGATTATGTCTGCCAGCTACCAGTTTTTATCAGAAAAAGAAATCCGGGGCAGCAGTTTTCCCACTTTTGTCGGAGAAATGAATACCATTCTTTCCAATCTGGAAGACCAGAAAACCGTCACTTACGAATGGCTGTCGAAAGTCAGTGCAAACGGAAAATATATTATCGCACTCTATGATAATCAGGTTCCGCTTTCCTACACCACCACGGCGCTCACCGATGAGGAGCAGGCTCTGGTCGCAGAGGTATTACGTGAAAATCAGGATATCATTGCAACGATATCCGCTTCTGCATATTATGGTTCCATCCATGAGGAGTTTACCTACACAGCCGCAGATAAACAGCATTACTATGTCTGCTACAGTAATATCAACCGCTCCTCCACCCTGACAACCATTATACTCTTCTCCACCCGCGATTTGGACAACCGCATTATACATCAGCGGATTCGTCTGGTGTGGCTGAATCTCATAGGAATAACGCTGTTGTTTTTGTTTTCTTTTTTCTTTACCGGATATCTTCTGCATCCCATCCGCATTTCCCAGGAGAGGCAGAGTGCCTTTATCGCGGCGGCATCCCATGAACTGCGCACGCCTGTATCTGTGATACTTTCAGCTATCTCTGCCTTAAAATATGCTGACGCCCCTGAGCAGGAACAGTTTTTTACCATCATTGAATCCGAGGGCACCAGAATGTCACACCTGATTAATGAACTGCTCACCCTTGTGCGCTCCGACAACCATACCTGGTCTTTCCATATGGCGGATACCGAACTGGATACCCTGCTGATAAATGTCTATGAAGCATATAAACCCATAGCGGCCAAAGAACATATCCACTTATCCCTGGAACTGCCGGAACAGACTTTTCCGCCCTGCCGCTGCGATGGAGAACGCATCACACAGCTTCTGGAAATCCTGCTCTCCAATGCAGTAAGCTACAGCCGGACAGACGGTTCTATTATTCTGCGCCTGACCCACAGACACCACGAATTTCATCTTCAGGTCATTGATAACGGAATCGGTATCTCTCCCGAAGCCCGTACACATATTTTCGAGCGGTTTTATCAGGAAGATAAATCCCATTCCCAAAAAGGACATTTCGGTCTGGGGCTCAGTATCGCAAAAGAAATTGTCACCGCCCACCATGGCAGTATCCAGGTGTCGGACACTCCGGGAGGCGGCGCCACATTTACGGTGATACTACCTTAATCTCTAACACCTGATTTCCCATGAACAGGACATCCCCTGTTGGTTAGACATATTATGTCCGGTATATAAAATCACTGATTTCTCACTTTATGTCGTGGCATATTTCCCGCAGCAGGACTATGCTGTTTTATGAAAGGAGGACACAATGGACCAGAAAAAAATAGGAGGTTTCTTAAAGGAACTTCGCAAAGAAAAAAATATCACTCAGGAAAATCTCGCGGAAATTTTTCATGTGTCAGGCAGAACGGTGTCACGCTGGGAAACCGGAAGCAACATGCCCGACCTGGATATTCTTATTGAAATTGCAGATTTTTACGATGTGGAACTCAGGGAAATTTTAAATGGAGAAAGGAAAGGTGAAATTATGAACAAAGAAATGGAAGAAACTGTATTGAAGGTTGCCGATTACAGTAACTACGAAAAACAAAAGCTGGCAAAAAGAATCTGTGCTCTCTTTATTATAGGATTTATCGCATTTACAGGATATATCGTTCTGGATTTTATGGGGATTGCCGATACTTTTACAGACGGAATGGTTGCCGGATGTCTGCTGGGCTTCGCCTATGGCATGATGATTATGGGAATTTTGTATACCAGCGGTATCCTGGCTAAGTTCAGAGCCTTTAAAATGAGATTATTGAAACGTGGATAGAACAGGGGGCGATTGAAATGTTTGGCTTGCCTGCGTTTATGCTGCGACAGAAAATGATTCTGCAGAAATTTAGAAACTGCCAGGCGACATCAGAAAAAAGCGCCAAAACATTGGAAGAAGCCGGAGTATTCAATCCCCGCGCTTTTCCAAAAGTAACAGAGGATTTGGTAAATAAAAAGAAATTAGTAAGAACTAAATCCCAGAAATATTATCTTGCCAATGAAACCACAGACTCCCGTCCCCTATAAACGGGAGTCTGTGGTTTCATCGTTCTATTTACTACAATAATCTTCTTAAAATCGTGAATTTGTAAAATTTGAAATTGCTGACATTAACATTCTGGCAGAGGAAATACCTATACATTATGAAATGAAGAATAACCGTGTCCGCTTATTCCCCAAACTCGATATCATAGCGGGTCCCATGGGAAAACAGCAGACCGTGCGTAAGCCTGATACGCAGAATACATGTATTTTCATCCTCAAAATTGTTATGCCCGTTATCTATCCATTCCGCAAACGCTTTCCGAAGCTTATCTGCGGTATCGGCATTTTCCCTTTTGCCGAAGAAACCTAAATTTTCCGCCCTGCCGTGTGCCGTAAACCAGTCCCCGGCAACAGCAACCATGGGATTCTTCTCAATCTGCCGCATTTTGTTGGACAGACCATACGTAATAACATAAAACGCTCCGTTTTCATAATAGGCATTCACATTTCTCACATCCGGCATTCCTTCCTCCACTGTTGCCAGTGCTATGATACTGTCCCTGCCAAAACGCTCCATTAAAATTGCCTCTGCTTCTCTTGATAATTTTTCTCCTGCCATATTGCTCCTCCTGTCTACACTCTTCTGTTATTTAATCCATGCTGATGTTTTCAATCCGAATTTTAAAAACAGCAAGAAACGTCTCCTCTTCTTCCATATACTTCTGCCTCAGCATCGGATAGAAATCCATTATCTCCTCTCTCACCCTCAGGGAACTGTCTGCTTCTGCTCTGCCACTGATTCTAAGCCATTTATGCCCATTGGGATTGTAGCCTGCCAGTTCAACCAGCGGATTCCTGCACAAATCCAGATAAACATTTTTCTGCTTATCCGTAACTATGAAAAGTGCCTTCCCATCAGAGTATATCATTCCCATGGGTCTTAAGGCCGGCTTATTGTCCACTGATGTTGCAAGGAAAAAATACCCACATTCACGCATAAACCGAAAGCAGTCATTTACCGATATTTCCTGGTCATTTTCCATACTTTCCTGCATATCATCATTTAACAGAAAATCAATGCTGCATTCCAACAGCTTACTCAATTTAATCAGTTTATCCGTCTCAGGAAAGGCAACATCCATCTCCCATCTTGACACTGACTGGCGGGAAACTTTCAGTATCTCTGACAACTGCTCCTGCGTTATTTTTTTTCGTTTACGCAGTGCTGCCAGTTTCTCTCCCATTGTCACATTACCACCTCCAGTATTATTGTAATACTTGTCAGAGAAAATAAGAAGTCCTTTCCAGGTGCCCCATGTAAACTTCAAAGTGCATATCAGAGACAGCCGAATCCATTTTTCATCTTCCTCCCACCAGTTTCCCCACAAAGGGTATTATCTTAACCACATGATATGCCAGCACTGTCAGCACAAAACTTCCGATACAGATGACAGATACCTGCACTATCAGGCTTTCACATACCTGCACCACATAATAAGCAAGCGCCACAAGAATTGACTGGTGCAGAATATAAATTCCATAGGAGGACCTGGTAAAATATTCCGTAAACCTTGTCCGCTTATTCCAGCATTTCCTGCCCAGAGGCAGCAGACACAAAATGGTATTCCACCCCATATAGTTTATCCACAAATCCCCATAATAGGCAAAACAGTAGTACAGTGCCACCAGTGCTATTGTGCCCATAACACACAGAGCCGCCAGCCATTTCATGTTTTTCTCCAGTTTCTCCATTACCGAGTCATTACTTAACACATAATATCCCGCTAAATATAACGCTAAATTCTTGCCGATGCTGTAACCGCCAAAATTGCCCAGATAATACATGAGCCATATCGGAATGAATAAGCACAAAATTCCCCAGACCGGTATTTTCTCAACCCTTGCAGCAATTTTTTCATAAGGCAAAAAATGAAACAACACCAGAGCCACCATGGATATGATAAACAGAAACAAAATGAACCAGAGATGTCCCGGCGTAAAGGCTCCATCATAACCACTGAAATCTGTAAGGTGTGTAAAAAAATATTTCCAGTTGCTCCAGACACCGCCCTTATAATTATCAAAATATTTTCTCGCATATAAAGTCTGGAACGGCACGAGAAAGACTGTTCCAAACAAAAAAGGAAAAAACAGCTTACGTATCCGCTGGAGCACAAATTCCCCCTCAGTTCTTTTTTCCATGGCATAGCGGGCACTCATTCCCGCCAGTACAAAAAGAATCGGCATAAACCATGGATTTACCAGTACAATCAAGGTACTTAATATTTTGTTTTCTCCCAGCCAAATATAAAATCCGGAACCGAAATCATTCCATATCATAAAGGTATGTACCGGAAATAAGAGCAGAATTGTGAAACTGCGCAGATTATCTATATAGTGTTTGTGCATTACTATTCTCCTTTCATTCCATTAAGGATTCCGGCTGTTTTCCCAAATCCTTGGTTTTGCCGCCATTTGACCTAATCATCTGACGCCATCCCATCTGCGCACACAATTTATACAAAAAACGTGGAAATGCAACGGACACATACTGATTCTCCTGGGGTTTATGCTGTACCATGTTGTCCGCCATCATTCCAAGTGCCTTGTCAATAGGAGCTCTCGGCCCTTTTCCCGATTCCGTTCTGGGCATCATGGCAAGAGCGCCTCCTCCGCCCACACCAATGCCGCCGCTCCATACAAAGCCCGCTTTGTCACACCAGTTCCGCAAAATCTCCAGCGCGTACTCTGCCTGAAGCCCTTCATAAAAACCACAATTCACAATAGCATAAACAAGTATCCCCCTGCTCTGCAGATGTGCCTTTTCCAATTGGACGAGACAGGACAGCAAATGCGCCGGAATACCATCCACATAAAGAGGACATGCAAACACCCATACGTCGCTGCTGTCCAACTGCATTAATTCTTCCTCTGAGATAGCAGCAGTGTGTACTTCTATCCCTGCAGTTTCTGCTCTGTCAGACAAGATACTTTTCAAATCATCCAAAAGCAGACCGCTGGTACTGCCATTTATTTTCGGACTTCCGTTAATCAGTGCAACTCTCATAAGACAATACCCTCCATGTCCTTTAACGAACCATAAAAACAGACATTCTTTACCACGCCGTCATAATTATCTGCATTTGCCTCTATTATCTTACGCGCCGTATCTTTTTCTGCATCGGTAATGTTTTCTCCATAAAAGTACGCAGAAAGCGAGAGCACATTTTTATATCTGCGTTTATGGTGCATCTCACCCTTACGCAGTTCAAAATCCGGGTGTATGTAGGAAATTGCCCTATCCTGCACTGTTTTCACAAAAGGGCTTACACTGCCATAACAGCACCTGCTGACCAGAACCAGCTCGCTGCATTTCCCCATGACAGTCCCGGTGCCCTCATACCCATCATGGATAACACATTTTCCCGGCGTTTTCACCCAACATCCAAAACATCCAATGCAGGGATGGATATCATTTTCCGGTTTTATAATCTTATATTCTCCTTCTATGAGAAGATTAAAATCCCTGCTGTCTGTAATAATCAGCTTCATTGCCATACTCTCCTTAACACGTCATAAAATATTATTATATGCCCCTTACTACACAATCCACATACTCTTCTATTTTTTCTCTCAGAGCATTCCAGTCATACTTTTGAACAGGAAATATATTCTGCTCCTCTTCCACCTTTGACACCGGAAGCGAAATTCCCGTATCCCACTCTTCATTATAAGAAACCACTCTGCACTGAATCGTATCCAGGGCGTTGGCTATTGTATCATTTACCACAGCCAATGCAGGGCGATAAGCTGTAATCTCTTAAATCTACAATCTCACATATAATTTCCCTTTTTCCCAGCGCATCTGCAACCATTTCACATAATTTAATGGATACGCTCTCATTACGACTTGCAGTCATATTCGATGCGGAGATACATATTGCTTTCATAAATGTTTGTTCCTATCTCTTTCTTTTGTTTGAATGTAATAGGCGGCTGCACTCACCGTATCGCCCGACATATCCGGTCTTCCTGCTTTTGCACAAACAAGTAATTTTTAAAAGCAGCTTCGGCGCAGGACGAATCATTTATGCTTTCAAACCAGGACACAAAAAGCAGCTCTATACATTCCATTACACAAGGTACTGCTTTCTTTTCTGTCTCAGATAACTTAATTTTTCTTTCATATCCGGCAAAGACATTTTTCACAAATGCAATCCACTGTTCTTCTGTAATATTGTATTTTTCCTCTTCCGACAATAATCCCAACAGGAAATAACAGACATCAAAAATACGAATATTCCTCTGGCTCAAATCAAAATCTATATAGCCTGCAAATCTGCCATCCGAAAACAGAAAATTGCCAAAATGAACGTCCCTATGAATCAACTGTACCGGCAGTTTATCATATACCGCTGCCAACCGGGCTATGACTTCTTCATATGTTGTCTGGTCTATATATTTCCAGTCGTTATTTTCAAAGTTATTCTTTACCCAACCATTCATTTCATCCAATAAGCTGTTATTCCAGAACCCACCCACACTTTCACATTTTTGGAATGCAGTGTGGAGGTCAGCAATGATTTCTCCCATTAACAAAACCATGTCTGCGGCATCTTTTATCTGTACAATATTATTCCCCTCAAGCTTTCTGGACAGAAAATAAAAGGTACCATCCTTTCCTACATATGGTTGTTTATCATGGGTAAGTACCATTTGTCCCACCGGAATTTCCATTTCATCTAAAATATGCAGAATTTTCAGGTTCCTTTCCAATATTTCCAAATTCTCATACACTTTTAATATATAACTGTCTCCCACCTGCCAGGTGGTATTGTATATCTGTTTAACTGCACTGTTCTCCAACCCCCAGTTAAAAAGAATTTCCTTGATTCTATCTTTCATGAGAATATACCCTTTCCGCTGTTTAATAATAATTCTCCGAATACTCGATTCCGAT
>CAZRZM010000146.1:0-8184 GCA_964604575.1 uncultured Acetatifactor sp. | reverse complement strand
CCCTCCGCAAAATACAAGAGGGGTAAAGCCGCCTTTGGCTCTATGGTTTCCCATGTCCGAAGTATAGCACACACTTCTTTGTCAGGCAATCACAATATGCTTCTATTCAATTTCCGGCAACTTACCAAACCACGGGTTTTGCCTGCACATATTCAACCGGAAAATCCTGCTCAACGGTATCGAAGCTTTCATCTCCGAATGGCTTCATCCTCTCAAGAGAATCTTTTGCACCGTCAAATATCTTTATTATGCCGTCCCACGCTTTCTGCCAATCTCCCGTGAATATGCCCACTAAAAATTGCAAAATACCGCCTATTACATCGGCTATCATTCCTGCAGCAGACATAAGTGCTTTTACTACACCATCAATTATCGGCAGCAGCACTGGAAGAACGTTTTCTACAATCCAGTCAATGAGTGGTTTAAGTGCATTCTCCCACACAACTTTCAAGAAATCGGCGACATCCCCTAATAAAGAAACAAATTTATCAAGCATTGGTTGGATATGCTCTTTCCAAAGCTGGTCAAACACTTCCGCCCATTCATCCAAAATTGGCTGTACAATTCCATTCCAAAATTCCATGAATTTTCCAACCGTATCAGATAATCCACTTGCAATAGAATCAAAAAAGGGGTGAAATGCTCATCATATACCTCGTTTAACTTGTCAAACGTATCATCAATACTTTGTTTGATATCTTTGTATTCCTGCGTAGGTATCTGCGTACTTTTGAGCCCATCCATTTTTGAACGCAAAGCCGCTATCTTATCCGCTGTTTTAACAATTTGGTTTTTCAACGACATCATCTGGCTCGTTGCGTTCTTGGTATTTATTTCCGTATTTATCCTTATACTTCCGTCATACTGCGCCATAAAAAAGACACCTCCACATAAGCAGAGATGCCTTCGCAAGTCTGCCTTTAACTATTTCAGGTCAGCGGCTGAAACATGTTATCAGCCGGTATTGTTCCTATTTACTTTACAATGGATAGGACATTCTTTCGGAGTTTGTCTTCGTCAACTGGCTTAATTACTCCTGTAGTAAGCAGTATCTCCAGAATAACCTATGCAGAAATGCCCGCCGCAATCTCCATAGAATTGAAAACCATTCTGGCAAAAACTTCTTCTCTGGTGTCCTCATTCGTGCAATTCTGGGTTAATGCGTTTGTAATCTCCTCTACAATATCCTCCTGCTCATTCCACTTTACAAACTGCTCATGAATCATGGACTGCAGTGATATAGCCATCAGATTATCCATTTTCCACCTCCATGTTATTTTCCTGCATCTTCCTCAATGCCATGTCCAGATAATGGAAGAACAGCCGCCTCGCGCCATAAAAATTGGTGCGACTGAGCGGGCACTGCCCAAGACTGCTATGGTATTCCAGATGCTCATAGGAGACACCTTCTTGTGCTTCCATTTTCTAATCCTCCATCATAAAATATGCCTCACAGTTGCAATATTCATCAAAATTTAAGACCGTCCACGTGCTCCCATTCGCTATGCAGATTTTTACATGCAATTCTCTCCATATCCTCTTCTTTCCCTTATGGTACTATATTCTAAAAATAAATTTGTACCATTATAAAAGCCCCTCATGACAGCAGTCATAAAGGGGCTTTAAATTTAACCCACAATTTAACCCAATTAAAAACCACAAGATAAAACATGATAAAAGTCACATCAGGTAAAAATCCCATATTTTCAGACACTTTAAACAATGACGAAACAACATAGCAACAGATAAAAACATGCTCTAACTATTTATTAGATAGTTACCTTTTTATATTTATAACCTATTGTGATTATAAATGTGTTACACTATAATTAAAATGTTAGTATTAAAAAGAAACTTAAAAAGAGAGGATTACGATGAAAACCAAAGACGAACTACCAGAATGTCCCGTTGCTACCACAGTATCTATTATCGGAAGTAAGTGGAAACTGCTGATTATGAGAAATCTCCTTGTCCGCCCCTGGCGTTTTAATGAGTTAAAAAAGGATTTGGATGGAATCAGCCAGAAAGTGTTGACCGATTCCCTGCGTTCCATGGAAAACGACGGTATCATTATGAGAACGGTCTTTCCCGAAGTCCCTCCCCGCGCAGCATATTCCCTGAGTGAATTAGGGGAGTCCATGCGTCCGATTTTAGATGCCATGAAACAATGAGGAACAGAATATAAGAATACAAAATAAGAAAATATGCAGGTAACACTGTAACTGTGACAATGCAGGAGGAGGTACTATCATGAACGAACTGGACAAACTATTTGAATTTATCCGTGAAATTGACAAAGAAAAACTCATCGGACGCCAGACCTATCTTGCCGACGGCAGCCGCAAAGAAAATGACGCGGAGCACGCCTGGCATATGGCAGTTATGACAGTTCTCCTGAGCTGCTATGCCAACGAAAAGATTGATGTGTTAAAAACCATAACCATGCTGCTGATTCATGATTTGGTGGAGATTGATGCCGGAGATACCTATGCCTATGATAAAGAAGCGCACAAAACCAAGCAGGCGCGGGAACTGAAATGTGCAGACCGCCTGTTTGCCATTCTCCCCGAGGAGCAGGGGACGTATCTGCGCAGGTTATGGGAAGAATTTGAGGCTGATGAAACCCCTGAAGCCCACTTCGCACATACCATGGACCATATCCAGCCGTTAATGCTCAATGACGCTTCCCATGGAAAATCATGGAAGGAGCATGGTGTAGCGCTGGACCAGATTCTGGAGAGAAACCAAAAAACCGAAAGAGGTTCCCTGACATTATGGGAATACGCATATGAGAATTTTATTCAACCCAATGTACAGAAAGGCAATATAGCGGAGTAATTTTCCGCTATGCCTTCCAGCGAACGTTTCATAAATTGAGAAAAACAAAAGCCGCCGAAGCGGTGGAAAGAGAAGAAAATGAAATCCCCAAAATCCAAAAGCATTTATTTACTCCTGAATATACTGTTACTGGTACTGACCTTTTTACTGATTCCTCTCAATATTCTTGTCGTTAATTTCCCCAGATGGCTTGTAATATTCTTTTCAGGGATATCAGTTACCGGCATTGTGGTTTATGGAAGACTGTTTCGGACAAAACCGATTTCAAAAATAATTTTCATTACTGTCTTTTTGGCAATCACTGTTTTCACTTCCCTTTTTACATACTGCTGCCCCTACTGGAACAGCTATGTATTCAAAAACTATAGCGGAACGCAGTTAAACTACAATGATGAAATATCCTATCAACAGGCCAAAGAAGATTTAAAAGCAGCAGTGGGCTATCTTGAGGCAATACATCCCATGTTCCAGAATGGACTGACCGACCAGATTGCCGAAAGATACCATGCCTCTCTGCAAAAATTACAAAAGATGCAGACAATAACTGTAAACGATTTGCGCCGGGAAATACAAACCATTATTAATCCTCTCCATGATGCACATACTACCACCTATAACAATTGTCCTGGTGACCGATATCTTAAGGACACTCTCCAAAAACGGGCGGACGGCTACACCATTTATTCCGTAAACGGCTTCACAACGGAGGAAATTACCGAAGCCGCCAGACCCTATTTTTCCTATGAATCAGAGGAGTTGGTTTTCGTTGACTGTGGCAGTCTTGCCGCTCTCACCTTTTATGGTTATACCGCACCCTACACTTTCGTCTGGCAGGATGAAAATGAAAATAAGATAACAGAGACTTCTTTCGTCTCTTATGAAATAGATGAAGAACACAGCCTTGCCTTACTGACCCTTACACAGTGCATATACAACAAAGAATATATTAACTGTGTAAACACCATGTTTACAGAAGTCAAAGCAAAAAATATTCAAAACGTTGCCATTGATGTGCGAAATAACGGCGGCGGAAATTCCATGGTTGCCAATGAACTTGTAAAATACCTCCCCGTGGACAGCTTTGTGGACTGTCCCAGCGACTGGCGGTGGGGAGCCTGGTCCTTTTCAGATGATGGCAGGCGCAGGAACAGGCAGTACACAAATCTTATTTTTGAAGGCAATGTATATGTTCTGACAAACAGCCGCTCCTTTTCCTCCGCAATGGACCTGGCACAGATTATACAAGACAATGGACTTGGCAAAATCATAGGGGGAACTCCCGCCAATTCCACCAACAGTTACGGCGATGTGACAGTTTTCTGTCTGCCCCATACCGGATTAATGATGCAGATTTCCACCAAAAAATGGTACCGGATAGACGCGGACAACATGGAAGATTACGTAATTCCTGACTATCCCTGCGACAGCAATGATGCTGCCAGCACACTGTATTCCCTACTACAGTGAAAAACAAAACATACCATCAAAAAATTTAGAAATGAGGATAAAAACATGGCTTTTGACGGCGTTACCATAGCAAATGTAGTATCGGAAATGAAAAAAGAACTGCTGGGCGGCAGATTATACAAAATTGCCCAGCCCGAAAATGACGAACTTTTACTTACCATTAAAACAGGAGGCGGGCAGAAACGTCTCTTCATCTCTGCCGGGGCATCCCTGCCCCTAATCTATCTGACAGAAACCAACAAACCAAGTCCCATGACCGCACCCAATTTCTGTATGCTGCTCAGAAAACACCTGCAGAACGGACGTATCACCGATATCTCCCAGCCGGGGCTGGAGCGTATCATCCACATTGACGTGGAGCATCTGGATGAAATGGGCGATTTATGCCGCAAAACCCTAGTAATCGAGATTATGGGCAAACACAGCAATATCATCTTCTGCAATGAGGACAACATGATTATTGACAGTATCAAGCATGTGTCCGCCGCAGTCAGCAGTGTGCGTGAGGTTCTGCCCGGAAAACCTTATTTCGTGGCACAGACTCAGGACAAGCTGAACGCTCTGGATACGGACTACGATACTTTTTTCCAGACAATATCTGCCAGACCCCAGCCATTATTCAAGGCTGTTTACGGCAGTTTTACCGGAATCTCCCCCATTCTTGCCCAGGAGCTCTGCTACCGGGCAGGACTGGATGGGGAACAGCCTACTGCGGCACTTGCCGAACCGGATTACCGGAAGCTTTACGAAGTTTTTGCCCAGATGGCAGAGGACATTAAATCCGAAAATTTCAATCCAAACATTGCCTACACCGGCACACAGCCCATAGAATTTGCTGCACTGCCTCTGACAATATATGAAAATGACCATCTTCGCTATTTTCCCAGCATGTCCTCCCTGCTGGAAAGTTTCTATGCCGAGAAAAACACTCTCACGCGCATCCGCCAGAAATCTGCGGATTTGCGCCGCATTGTGCAGACCGCCCTGGAACGCAATATCAAAAAATATGATTTACAGCTCCGCCAGATGCAGGATACAGAGAAAAGAGAAAACTACCGCATCTACGGCGAACTGCTGAATACCTACGGCTATGACGCAGTGCCCGGCGCCAAATCCATTGAAGTGGTAAACTACTACACCAATGAGCCCCTTACCATTCCACTGGACTCCACACTCACTGCGACAGAGAATGCCAAAAAATATTTTGATAAATACGGGAAATTAAAACGTACCTATGAAGCCCTTACAGAACTGACTAAAGAGGTCAAAGAAGAAATTGAGCATCTGGAAAGTATCAGTGCTGCACTGGATATCGCCCTTCTCGAAGAAGATTTGGTGGAAATCAAGGAAGAACTGACAGACAGCGGATATATCCGCAGAAAAGGCGGCAACAGAAAAGTAAAGATTACCAGCAGACCCTTCCACTACCTCAGCAGTGACGGCTTTCATATCTATGTGGGTAAAAACAATTACCAGAATGACGAGCTGACTTTTAAATTTGCCACTGGAAACGACTGGTGGTTCCATGCCAAAAACATGCCCGGTTCCCATGTAGTAGTGAAAACGGAGGGTGCGGAAGAACTGCCTGACCGTACTTTTGAAGAAGCCGCACGTCTCGCCGCTTATTATTCCAAGGGCAGAGGACAGGATAAAGTGGAAATTGACTATATTCAGAAAAAACATGTAAAAAAACCCGGCGGTGCGAAGCCAGGCTTTGTAGTATACTATACCAATTATTCTCTTATGATTGACAGCGATATCTCAGGGATTGAACAGTTAGGGTAAAAGTCTGCATTTCTTTGCGATTTTTACGAGCAGATATCCTTTGGGAAATCCTTTCAGTTCCTCCTCGGTAATACCTCTCATCAACAAAAGCATCACCGCATAGACCACAACCGCCATAATCAGTGCAGGTATTACCGAGATTCTCATGGACTCCGTAAACAGATACACTCCCTCATAAACTGCCCACGCTGCTGCCCCCATGAAAAGGGAAGCCAGTGCGGGAATCAAAAAGGTCTTTACCATCTCCTGTCTGTATTCCACCGCCCTTCGTACCGAAGCCTGGTTCAAAACACACATAATACCGGAGTACAAGGTATTGGCAATGGCAATACTGTACAAATCCAGTTTGGTGAAAAACAAAAGTCCCACTGCAACCAGCGTCTGAATCACCAGCGCAATGGCTGAATTTATAATGGGCGCATTCACTTTTCCCAGACCCTGCAGAATGGAACTGTTCAACGTGGACAACGCATAAAAAACAACGGACAATGCCAATGTCATCAACATCTTACCTGCCATATCCAGTGTCTGCGCCGATGCCGACGGAAACAGCAGTCCGGTGATGGGTCTGCCCAGCACAAAAATTCCCACCGCGCAGGGAATGGACAATATCATGGTGCTTTTGATTGCCAGTCCGATTTTATTCCTTGCATCCGCCAGATTCCCCGCCGCCACAAGCTGCGCCACCGAAGGAATCATAGCGGATGCCATCGCCGATGCAAAGGCTATGGGTATATTGGAGATTGTCAGTGCCTGCCCGGAGAAAACACCCCAGCCCGAATAAATCGCCACACTGTCCACATCCTTCATGGCAGGAAATACTTCTGTGTAAACAACATTATTCACCGTACCGCTTAAATTATAAATCGCCGTACTAAGTATAAAAGGTGTCACCACCATAGTAATCATTTTCAATATTTCGGAAAAAGAATCCACTTTTGTATGGCGGTCCCTGTCAATCCGTCTATGAATCATTCCCCGGTTCAGTCCATAGATTGCCAGCATAAACAGCAGTGCCACCAGCACCCCGGCTCCGGTACCCATGGCACTGCCGACGGCGCCGTAGGTTGCCCTGGATATCTGTCCTGCCTCATCAGCCGGCGCCTCCATGGTTCCCATAAAGCTCTGAATCAAAAGATATGCCGCTCCAATGCTGACTACCGCATTGGCAATCTGCTCCAAAATCTGGGAGACTGATGTCTGGGTCATGCTTCTGTGTGCCTGAAAATATCCTCTGAGCACACCCAGAATTCCGTAAATAAAAATAGTGGGGGCAAAGGTACGCAGTACCGGAACAGCTCCCCCCGAAAAAAACAGACCTGCTCCAAAGAAGAGCAGAAGACTTGCCACACCGCCCACCACCAGCACATATGTCAGAGCACAGAGGAAAATCCTATGGGCATTGCGGTACTCTTTCACAGCCAGCTTCTGTGCAATGACTTTGGAAATGGCAGAAGGGATACTGTAAGAAGAGACCAGCAGTACAATGGTATAAAAATTATAGGCAGACTGATAATATCCCAGTCCCAGGTCTCCAATGACACTGTGTAAAGGGCCCCTGTATAGGAGCCCTATAATTCTGCTGATAATTCCCGCCGCTGCGAGAATCCCTGCCTGCATAATGAAATTGTCCTGCTGTTTCTTCTTTCCTGACATTTTTCTAATATCCAATCAACCAGTCATACATTTCCTGATACTTCTTGGCAGATACATTCCATGAAAAATCTGCTGCCATTGCGCGGTCAATAATTTTGTTCCACTCACGTTTTCTGTCATAATAAATACGCTCTGCATAACGGATGGTACCCAACATCTCATGTGCGTTGTAATTGACAAAGCTAAAGCCCGTACCAGTACTTTCATATTCATTATATGGCTGTACTGTATCTTTCAGACCACCTGTTTCCCTGACAATAGGAATGGTCCCATACCTCAGGGACATCAACTGGCTCAGACCGCAGGGCTCAAACAGGGACGGCATCAGGAACGCATCACTGGCTGCATATATTTTATGGGACAGCGCATCCGAATAATATATATTGGCAGATACCTTATTGCCGTATTTCCAGTCAAAATGACGGAACATGTTCTCAT
>CAZRZM010000145.1:0-8238 GCA_964604575.1 uncultured Acetatifactor sp. | reverse complement strand
TATTAAATGGATAAAATCCTTCTCTATCTCCTCTATGCAATTTTAATGTTTTTGACGTAAAAAAACTGCCTCAGGTTCCCCTTTCAGGCAGTTTTTTACTTTAAATCTCCAGATATTTCCTAAATTCTGATATCCAGATTTGCTCCAACAGCCGGATTGACGCTCCGCTCCATCGCCGCTGCATCAATCATCTCAATCAACCCCTGCCCCAGAGCCTCATTGGTATCCATCGCCTTATCCAGCACAGCCGTACCCACCTGGGACTGTACGGAAATGTTGGAAAGCGCCATCGAAATTCCTGCAATGTCCATATTGATATCCTCCTTTCTCGTTCTACAGTCTGCGTATTCCTCTTTCTTTGATTTCAATATATCCATTCTTTAACAAATGTCCCACAGCACGTTTAAATTCATTTTTACTCATGCCGGTTTCATGTTTGATAATCTCAGGCGATGCCTTATCTGTAAAGGGCAGTACACCCTCGTAGCTGTCGAGCAGCCGAAGAATTTCTTCCGCGTCTTTTTCTATCTGCAAATATGCTTTGTCGCGGATACCCAGCGTCAGCTTGCCGTCTTCCTTGACCTCTATAACGCGGGCGCTGATATCCTCTCCCAGTTCCACCCTGCCGTACAGTTCCTTTTTGGGAATCAGCGCAGAATAGATATTATCCACTGCCACAAAAGCGCCAAAATTATCACTTATCTCGTACACTCTTCCCGTCACTTTATCGTCTTTCTGATAAGGACTGTCTGTGCGCAGGTTTTCATATACGTTCATGGTGGCACAGAGTCTGTCGCTCTTATCAATGTATAATGACACAAGCACCTTATCTCCCTGCTGTACACGCTTTTTCTGCTGTTTGTAGGGAAGCAGCAAATCCTTTTCCAGACCCCAGTCCAGAAAAGCACCGACCTTGGTCACCTGCACCACTGTAAGCTCTGCCACCTGCCCAAGCTTAAGCTTCGGCTCATTGGTAGTAGCAATCAGTCTGTCCCTGGAATCACGGTACAAAAACACCTCCAGTTCATCTCCCACCTGACTGCCCTCCGGAACCTGCTTTATCGGAAGCAGCACACGCTCCTCATCCGGCTCCCGGGACTCAGCAAGATACACTCCAAAATCCACTATTTTTACAATTATCAGTTTCTCTTTTTCACCAAGCTTCATTTTTCCTCACATTCCGCCGCGCAAGCGGCATTTACTCCGGTAAATTCCACCACTACATAAGGCTTATCCGCCCCGTTCATTAACGCAACCACACATTTATCCTTCTGCTCCACCACGTAAGGGCGGAACACATCATCCAGAAATGCCTGCATCTTATACTCCGCACGTAACTGTCTGATTGTAAAGTTCTCCGGCAGAAAATCCATGGCAATATCCACATACTGACCGTTGTTTACATGGTGGTTGGTATCAAGATGATGTTTTTTCACAACAATGGGTTCCCTGAAAACACCATCCTGCGGAATCACAATTTTGCGCGGTGCATAGTCCATGGGAATCTTTTCCTCAACCACATATCCCTCCCTCATGGCATCCGTCGGCACAGAAGGTTTATTTGTCGCCACATCCAGCAGACTCCACAAGGAATTGGCCCTTGCCAGATATTCGCCGTCCAAGGTTTTCATAAAGAAATTACGCGACCCCAGAAATCCCCTGAAATCATAGGGAAGGGTGGCGGTTTGGACACGCTCGCCCATATTCGGATATCTGTCCACCACAATCTGCCACGAAGATAATACCCATACTTTATTGATTTCTTTCATATATCCCAGCCCCAGTCCCAAATCTTCTGACTGGAAAGTGGAGCAGTCCTGAAAATAATTCAGAAGGGAAGCCATTGTCAACTTCCCCTCACAGTCCGATTCACTGTATCGAATCCTGCTCTCAAATGAATACATAACAAGAATACCTTCCTTCTATACAAGTAACTGATAAATAATCAGCGCTATCCAGAATACGCAGAACAGCCCCATACCGGGATTTAAAATCATAGTCTTGAACCGCTCTCCCTTAGGAAGGATAATCTTTCCTTTTTCAAAAACAAACTTCTTGCGGAACACAATAAACAGTATAATTCCGGTTACAACAAGACCAAACAGTAGCACCATATAAAGCCCCATCGCCACCCATGCGCCCATATGGGCTGTTACAATTTGCATCAGTTCATCCATGCTGGCGCCATTTGCTACCGCATTCATATAGCCGGTATAATCTGCCGCTTTCATAAACGCAGGTACAATCACGCCTCCCATCAGGTTAATCGTCATATGAATACAAATAGTGTAACGGATTCTTCCTGTTTTGACATAAATAAAAGCCAGAAACAGTCCCAGGGCAAACGCATATATGAACTGGTTTAAATTGCCGTGGAACAGCCCAAACATCAGCGCAGACAGCAGCGCAGCAGCAGCCTGACCGTATTTTATGGTGCGGTCAACAATCACTTTACGGAATACCAGTTCCTCCATCACCGGGGCAATAATAACCATCGCTACCAGATTCAGCAGAAGGCTGGTCTCCGAAATGGTATTCAATACCACATTTTCCACAGCTCCGCCTTTTATTAATCCAATGATACCCGTCAGTACCAAACCTACAATATTGCTTCCATACATAACCGGAAAGCTCATAATAACAGCAAGGACAACCTGCCACCACTTCATGCGGTGTCCCTGGGGTGCCGCGCTGGGTATATTTTTCACCAGCAGTATCATGATGGGCATCCCCACAAAATACACAATGATTGTGGAAAATATCAGATTAATATTACCATTGCCTATCCATTCCGGTTTCCACACGGAAAGCACCCGGCCTGAAAACAGACCCAGCAGATGGGTAAACAATGCCCCTGCAAAGAATAATGCTCCAAACCTCGAAAAATGTTTCCTGTCTTCCATAAATTCCTCCCACACCATTTATCTGAATGTAATCCTATGTTTTATCTTAAATGATATGGATAAGTTTAACAGAATTTTGCAAAATATTCAACTGTCAACCTCACAACATCTCAATCATTTCTATCAACTCCATCCAGTCCGAAATTGAGGCATACGCGAACATGGTATGCTGCGGCTCTCTGTTCCGTTCGGGACCATCAGCCAGCTCTCCCTGATAATATACAGGAAAAATTCCTACATTATGGGCGCCTGCAATATCCATCTCAAAGGTATCGCCACAATACCATACTTCTTCCGGCGACAGCCCTGCTTTTTTCAACGCCAGCTCAAAAATACGCTTATCCGGTTTTCGCACTCCATATTCGCTGGATGCAATCACAAACTCAAACTCATTGCCGGGCAGCAGTATATTCATTCGCCTGCGCAGTGCATATCCCGACCACCCGATATTGCTGATTACACCGCTTCGGATGTGATTCCGTCCCAGATATTCCAGCATTTCCATTACGTTGGGAGTCCTGGCCCGTTCCGTCATCGGCGAAGTGTTATCCCATAAAATCTGCTCAGGTCTTCCGGTGTCAATGACCTTGGATTTTTTGTTATATGTTCAAATACTTTTCTCTCTCCTGCCAGAAAATCACAGCCCGGTTCATACAATAATGTCCCGCCATAATCAAACAGAATCATCTTTGGTTTATTCATAATACTCTCCATTCTGAAACATTCCCGTGCAGGGTTACAATGAAAAATCTACAAAAACAAAAGTTCCATGGACTTGTACCACCCACAGAACTTTATTCGCAAGGCTACAAGATTGTTTTCTCCAGCAAAACCAATAGTTGTTGGATTGGACTATAGAAAATTGACCCATCAGTCCATTGCCTCTGCTCAAATCAACTCCTGAAGCGCTTTCTGTAATTCCGGTATATCTTCACTGATAATCTCCCAAACGAGCTTTAAGTTTACACCCTCATAGGTTTCATGGTATACATAAACATCTTTTGTAGAATAATTTCATTTCTCATAAATTATTACCCCCGTATCATGTATCTCATGGTCGATTTTGGACCCATCTTCGATATGGGATACATCAAAGACATCTACGGGCATCCCCACAGCCTGACGAACTGCCTCCACGAACCCGACAAAACGCAGCCCCCGCAGACTGCTGTCTACAAGCAGGTCAAGGTCGCTTTTTTCTGTAGCCGTCCCTTTTGCCACGGAGCCAAAAAGAACCGCATGGGAAATACCATAATCATTAAAAACAGGCTCAAGAGCCGCCCGGATATCGGATATATTTTGCACTATTCAGTACCTCCCTATCAATAAAATCCCCTCTGTGCCTTTTAGTATATCATTTTCCATTCTCTTTTACCACCTGAATATCCTAAACTTTTGATAAAACCCCTTGTCCCCGTTTGCCTTAATATTTCATTTTTTACACACGAAAAAATCTCCAAAAGTTTTCTCTTGGAGATTTCCCTAGCAGATTAATCCCTGCTTCGCAGGGCTACAAGGATTCGAACCTTGAAATGACGGAGTCAGAGTCCGTTGCCTTACCGTTTGGCGATAGCCCTATTTCTTATTACTTGATGTATTATACATGAAGTATTTCCAATTTGCAATACCTAAATTCAAAAAATATTATTTTTATATAACAGACGGCGGGGTTCTTATTCAGCCCCGCCGTCTGTCGGCCGGAAAATACAACAGTCAAAAATGCTTCCATTAGTGGTACGGACACCTATACCTCGAAAATCAGTTCCCCATAGGTAGGAATCGGCCATACTTCTCTGTCAACCATGGTTTCCAGAGTGTCAATGGGTGCTCTCAGTGCCTCCATTGCAGTGAATACTTCATCTTTAAAGAAAAATGCCAGTTTCTTTGCCTCACTGATGGTTGCCGCCTCCGCTGTTTTTGCCTCCAGAGTGACAAGTGCAGCTTTCGCCTCTGCCAGTTTTGCGGAAATATCAGACAGCAATCCTGCCTGGACGGAAGCATCTGCCCCTGCCTCTTTTACCGCAATAACAGTATCTGCAAGCGTCCTGGTATATTTCATAACCGCGGGAAGAAGCTGTTTCTTAGCCATCTCAATCATTGTCAGTGCCTCGATATTGATGGTCTTGGAGTAGGTTTCATACAAAATCTCCTCTCTGGATTCCAGCTCTGCTTTCGTGAAAATACCAAATTTCTCAAATAATTTAATTGCTTTGTCTGTTGTCAGTGCGGAAGACGCCTCAACCATGGACTTAATATTGGGAAGTCCACGTCTCTTCGCTTCTGCCACCCATTCATCAGAATAACCATTGCCATTGAAAACAATGCGCTGATGTTTAGTCATATATTCTTTAATCAAATCATGTACTGCAATATCAAAATTATCTGCTTTCTCCAGAATGTCAGCAGCCTCGCAAAATGCCTCTGCAACAATGGCATTCAAAATAGTATTCGGGCTTCCGATGGAATCTGCACTTCCCACCATACGGAACTCAAATTTATTACCGGTGAACGCAAAAGGTGATGTTCTGTTACGGTCCGTTGCATCTTTCTGGAAATCAGGCAGAGTGGACACACCTGTCTCAAGCTTGCCGCCCTCAATCAAATGAGCTGCCTCACCAGTCTCAACCAACTGTTTTACAACGTCCTCAAGCTGCTCGCCCAGGAACATGGAGATGATTGCAGGAGGCGCCTCATTTGCACCAAGTCTATGGTCGTTGCCAACATCAGATGCACTCTGGCGAAGCAAGTCCGCATGAATGTCAACTGCCTTCATAATACATGCAAGCACCAGAAGAAACTGGATATTTTCGTTAGGGGTATCGCCGGGGTCTAACAGATTGACACCATTGTCAGTTCCCAGGGACCAGTTATTATGTTTACCGGAACCATTCACACCTGCAAACGGCTTCTCGTGAAGCAGACATGTCATGCCATGACGTCCTGCAACTTTTTTCATGGTTTCCATTACAAGCTGGTTATGGTCCACCGCGATATTGGCAGTCTCATAAATAGGCGCCAGTTCGTGCTGTGCAGGCGCAACCTCGTTATGCTGTGTCTTGGCAGTGACACCCAGTTTCCACAACTCCAGATTCAGGTCTTTCATATAGGAACCGATTCTCTCGCGGATAGTACCGAAATAATGGTCCTCAAGCTCCTGGCCTTTGGGAGCGGGTGCACCAAATAAAGTACGTCCGGCAAAAATCAAATCATCCCTCTGTAAATATTTTTCTCTGTCAACCAGGAAGTACTCCTGCTCGGGACCTACGCTGGCAACCACTTTGGTTGCTCCGGTATTGCCAAAAAGACGGACGATACGGAGTGCCTGTTCACTTACTGCCTCCATGGAACGCAGAAGCGGAGTTTTCTTATCCAGCGCTTCACCTTTGTAAGAACAGAACGCTGTAGGAATACAGAGAATAACGCCTGTGGCATCCTCTTTCAAAAATGCAGGAGAAGTGATATCCCATGCTGTATAGCCTCTCGCCTCGAAAGTAGCGCGCAGACCGCCGGAAGGGAAAGAGGAAGCATCCGGCTCACCTTTAATCAACTCTTTGCCGGAGAACTCCAAAAGCATCTTGCCTTCTTCATCCGGGTGGGTTACAAAGGCATCATGTTTCTCGGCAGTGATACCTGTCAATGGCTGGAACCAGTGGGTATAATGGGTTGCACCATTCTCAACTGCCCAGTCTTTCATGGCTTTCGCCACCACATCAGCAGTTGCCAGTGACAGTTCACCGCCCTGGTCCATAATTTTCTTAACCTCTTTGTAAATGCTCTTTGGTAATCTCTCTTTCATTTTACCAAGGGTAAATACTTTGCTGGCAAAAATCTCTTCCACGTTTAACACTTCGCTCATTTTCCTTACTTCCTTTCTTTTCTTCTCCTCATCCACTTACAGGGTATCCGGGGCAATGACCTCGTTATCCATGTCATGGATAACTTAAATCAAAAAATGCCCCAAAGTAAACCTTGTTACTATGGAACATCTTTGTTCTAAGATACCTGTGTGGAAAGCAAAAGCTTGTTGTAAGCTTGCACTTTGTTTTCTTAAAGATACCCTAATTTTATCAAAATTGCAATACCTAATTTTTAATTTCTCTTTTTTTATACAAAATAATCGTATTTCCCGATGTTCGCTGTTCACATTGTACAATAGGCATGTCGTATTAGTCAACCGACATCTTCCAGCCCAACCGCAAGATGCGAAAATTCTTTTTTAGGAACAGTATCTGTAGTTGTTATTCGCTGAAATAATCAAACCATGCTGCCAAAATTCTGGCGCGGTTCTGCAAAATATATCTTGCAATCTTTTTCAGTTCCTTTTGAGGTATCTGGCTTTTATTGTGTACCAATTCAATACCGCTTTTCGTTATCCAAAACTTAGTAGAACTTTCGGACGGTTTTCCCTTGCATACATGAACATGTGGAGGTTCACTGTTTTCATTTGACCAAAAGAAAAAACTGTAGCCCAAGAAATCAAGCAAGGCTTTAGGCATATACTTCACCTTCCTCCCTCGCAAGTTCCCAGATAAGTGGCTCATTATCTCTTGCATACTCTTTCATATCAAGTATCTCATCTTCCGAAAATCCAAATGTACTTATAACAAATTCGCCCGGCAGTTTCATATCTATGAAGTCAAAACCCTTTTCATTTGGACGTTCAAAATGTACTTTGATATATTCAAAGCCTTTTTCATCCAGCACTTTACTATGCGTCATAACAATATCCTGTACCGTAGAATAATATATCATGTTTTCAACACTCCTTTTTCATTTTTGGATTTTCACCCGCAGTAAATCATATCTGTCCGGCTGCACCGAAAGCTTCAGCCACAGTATCTGTCTGGGATGGGGCGCACTGTCCACACTCCCGCCATCCTCCGTAAACATCCCTTCCACTTTCGTGGAAATATTGCTGCCATCCGGCTTCATAATCTCAATATCATCTCCCACGCAGAACTTGTTACGCTGTTCAATGCGTACCAGCTCTTCCTTTTTCTCTTCCACAATTCCCAGATAAGTATATTCGTTCACATAAGTATTGTTGTCATAAATCTGGGTGTTTTCATCCGGCTTTCCAAAATAAAAGCCCGTTGTAAACTGGCGGTAGGTGCATTTCGATATCTCCGCTTTGTACCACTCCATATTACCGCGGTATTTATCGGGATTCTCAAAATAGTCATCAATCGCCCTGCGGTAGGTTCGCGCCACAGCCGCCACATACAGGGCCGTTTTCATGCGCCCCTCAATCTTAAAGCTGTCAATTCCCGCCTCCACCAGCTCCGGAATATATTCTATCATACACAAATCTTTGGAGTTAAAAATATAAGTGCCA
>CAZRZM010000144.1:462-8291 GCA_964604575.1 uncultured Acetatifactor sp. | reverse complement strand
AAGCCAGACAGCCTGGTATATATGGTACTGCTGTTTTTTCCACTGAATACTTTTTCTCAACAACTTCTTTTGTTACATAGTTTAATACTACAATACAACAAACTGCATACTCATTATTATTTCTGTTCCAATATGATAAATCAACGCCTGCTACTTTTTTGATTGATGGAATATTTATAATATTCTGAAAATCTATTTGCTTTTGCAATTTATATTGCATTTTAATATATTTTTCTTCAATACTGTTTTTTATTTGAATGTCCTTCATAATATTCTACACGCTTTTCATAAATAGATTTTTCACTTTCGTTTAACTCGGTTTTCTCCTTGATAATATTTCCCCTTTCATCAAATTCTTGCATTTTTAATACTAATCCATATTTACAATATTCCTTTAATTTAACATTACCATTTTCATACCACTCAATATGTTCGCCGACAATTGTTCCGCTATCCATAACACAGCAACTCTTTACTTTACCTGTTTCATAAAATCTTACTCTCTGTCCATGTGGTATTCCATCATGATAGAAACAATAGTAACACAAACTGCCATTGTTATATCTTTCATACAAAATTCCTTCTATAGGAACTCCTCCATCAATATCTTCTTTTGTATACACCTGCTGACCGTATTCCCCCGAATAACAGACATCTCCTATAAACTCAGTTCCTTTACTAACGACCTCATCTACAGATAAATACTTCATTTATAAATCACTCCTTTAGTTATTTGATATAATATTAAAACCTTCCAAAATATATTGGCAATGAGGACAAGTCTCAAACGGCAGTTCAATTACTGGTTTCGATGTTCCTAATGTTCTATTAACATATATTGCAATATCGCTGAGTTCAGCATCTGGATTGTCTAACAGCAATTTATTTACTGCATATATTTCTGCATGTGAGCCTGCACCTTTTGTATTAATATAAGAATCAAGAACTTCTGGTGGCATATTTTCTATTCGTTCCCTAATAATCGGTGCTAATTCTATTGGAAGTTTACCGTCATAATCATTTATTGCTGTATATATTTTTCCAGTTGTCCTATCATATGCTCCAGCAATAGCAGGTCCTAACTGGTCATTAGAAAGCCCCATATCTTTTAATATTTGCCCTTCATTTATTACAGTGATTTTCAGATTACTAATTTCGTCTACTGTAAATCCAAAGTTTCTTCCGCCCTCAAATACCGCATCCCCCTTCTCAAGGTACTCCTCAACAAACGCATCCCCTTCTTTCGCATACCTCTCCAGGAACTCGTCCCCATGCCTGGAAATCCCCTCCATGACATCATCACCGTATCTCATCAGCAGGTCTGCACAGTCATCGCCGTACTTTCCGGCCAGCTCCAGCACCTCGTCGCCGCGCTCCAGACATCGCTCCACTGCCGTGTGCCCGTATTTGCCATACAGACCCACAAAATCATCCCCGTAGCTGTCAACCAGTCCGATGAAACGTGCCCCATAGGTGTCTATCTCCCCGACAGCCCCACTTCCACAGCGCACCAGCACATCCACGGCCGGGTCACCGAACCGGCTGTAGACGCGCACAAAGTCGTCCCCCTTTTCCCCAATAAGGCGCACCACGTCGTCCGCATGTCTTGCCGTGTCCTTAAAGACCAGAAGCTCCGCGGCATCCGTTACATTCCTGATGGCGGCTCCGTTTCCTGCAAAGGCCTCCACCATGCCAGCAGGCATCCCCTTCCTCGCAAGGGTGCCCAGCTTCTCGAAGCTCTCCGTCTCCAGGTTCTGGGCAAATTCCCTTATCACATCATCCGCAAAGCCCATGTCCCGGAGCTTTCCTATGCTTCTTACCAGCCCCCTCGTGTTCGTGGACTCCTCCACCAGACGCTCTGCCACTTCACTTCCCACTGTTTTTCCCACCAGCTTTTTGGTTCCTGCCTGGACGGCTTTTCCCACCGCCTTTGTTCCCAGCCCCACGGCGGCGGTGGTTGCCAGGTTGAGGACGGCGGAGGACACCATTGCCTCCCCGGCGCCTTCATCCCCCTCCAGGTAGGCATCCATCAGTGCTACGGTGTCCGCAAGGTACATCATGGAAAAGACCATCAGTGCGGTGACAAGGCTCCCCACCACTATGGCAGTCAGGAAGCCCAGCGGGGTTGCCGCCGACAGAAGTGTCAGGATATGGGGTATCATACATATGGCCTGCGCCATGTCAATGGCTGTCAGCACAAGGTTGAGCAGGTAAGCCATGCCCACCAGTGTACTGGAGCTTCCGCCGCCCAGTCCTTCCCCGGCAGGGCCACCGCTTATCATGTATTCCCCGGCATAGCTGTCCCTGTCCAGTACCAGATATCCTGCCCCGGTCCAGTCCGCAACCGTCTGCTCCCTGCATGGCGCCAGGACAATTTTCCCCTCCTCTGTTTTCTGCTGTATGGCGCGGACGGTTCCCGCATCCAGACCAAGCTTCCCCTTCTCTTCCTCAAAATTTGCTCCGGTCAGGACACAGATGTCAGTTCCGTCCTCCGCCGCATCCGCAAACAGGGCTGTGGTGGATACCGCGGGCAGTCCCGCAAACTGTTCCCAGATGAGACTTTCATAATAGGAGGACACCATTCCTGCCAGAAGCATGAACTGTCTTGCCGCCCCGTCCTCTCCTGCTGTCCTATGGACATCCAAATCAATATCGGCATAGAGACTTCCTTTACCTGATAACCGTTTTTCATTTGTTGCAGCATTTATCCTGACATCGGGCTGGTATCCCATGATTCCCACGCTCAAATCACGCACGGCATATATGCCCGCCTGCTCGGCAAGCAGCCTGTCCGCCAAATCCACCTGGGCAAAATATGCCTTTCCCACATAATCCAGAAAAACGCCCAGTGTCTCTTCGTTTAAAATATTACTTTCGTCTGCTGTCTCCTGCAGGTCTTCCCAACGGTTTAGTGCCAGCCCCAGCTCCCTCTCAGTGATGTTCTGGGTGTCGCAGGTAATCTGGTACATTCCTCCTGCAAGTATGGTATTCTCAATGGGCTTCACCTCACCTGCGGATTTCACATCCATGCGGAAACTTTCTTCCTGCCCGGGGGAGACCGGCGCCCCTTTGGCAAGCGCTTCCCCGTCCAGCTTCAGTACGCCGCACAGTTTTCCCTCTTCCTCCTCATATGCCAGCACAAGCCTTTTTCCGTACATCTGCTCCGGGGTCAGCTCGGTCAGTCTGTTTCCGTTCAGAAAAAAGGAAATACTGTCACTTTCCATGTTTTCTTCCTTTTGGAAGGTTTCATATACCTCTGCCACCTCATAGGGAAGGGAAAGGGGCAGGTAATCCAGCTCCTCTTCTGCAATCCTGTACCGGGTCAGATATAAATCCCCGTTTTCCGCAGCCAGACGCTCCATATCTCCCTGCATCCGGGCAAACAGGGCATTCAGCCCATCCACGTCCCCGGCGGACACACTGCCCGGTTCCACGGCATTGATTCCGTACTCACCGTATCTGTCGTAGACCGTCTCTGTGCTTTCGTATTGCTTGATTCCGGTGTCCAGGGGAATCCAGAGGCAGGTCCCCGCGCAGTTTCCATTTCCTCTGTAATTCCCATAGGGGACATATGCCTCCACCCAGACATGGTCTGTTTCCACCCAGAGCACGTCCCCGGACTCACCGCAGACCGCCTCCGTGTCCCCTGCCAGTGCCAGAATGTCTGCCGCCTCCATCATGTCCGTTTTTCCGGTAAGCCTGCGCAGCTGTTCCGGATACAGACGAATGCGCCCCCGCACAAACCGGGTGTCATATCCCAGATGCCCCAGCATCCGGGAAAACAGGACTGCCTGGTCCGCATCATTTCCCCCAAGGCTGTCATAGACTGCCTCCGCGCCTTTGCGTCTTCCCCCGTAATACTCGTAGTTTATATGGTTCCGCAGGTAGTTGTATACCTTCAGGGGCGTTCCCAGCGCTTCCGCTTTTGTCAGGTAATCTATGTATTCCTCTTGTCCGGCGGCAGCCACCTGATTCAGACCGCCGCTTTCTATCCATCTGCCTGCACAGTCGGTAAATCCCATCAGAAACACCAAAATAGCTGCCAGCAGTTTTCTTGCTAATTTTCTGTTCATATTTATACCCATGCCTTTCCCGCATGAGCCCCTCCCATGCGGGAACAGACCCAAATACGTTAGGTTGAAAGTGCTTTTCTTTCAACCTTTTCACTTTTCCTTCTATTTGTTAATTACTGCGTTTCTTGTCCTTCTGTGCCGTTATCTGTATTCCGGAACCTTGTATAATAATCTGTTCTGCAACAATGCTTCCCTGAAATTCCATGTCTGCCACATTAATGGTTATGGTTCCACCCGGTGCATATAGGATTCCCTTTCCCTGCAGGCGGGAAGCATTGATTACAATATTTCCTTCCAGAGAGCAGACAGCAATGTTTTCCTCTGTTCCCAGTGTGGCAGTGCCAGTTCCCATACTGATATCACCCCTGCATATCAGAGTATCATCCAGGAGCACCTGCGTATCATATTTCTGCCAGAGGGCAGGCACAGCAGCTTCCCTGCCGGATTGTCCGAGTACCGCTTTCTGCCAGTCAGGTCCGGCTGTAAATCCAACGTTTTCTTTCCTGGAATCCAGATGCACATCCCCTGCGTATACATGCAGGGCGCCGCCGGAGGCACATTCCCCATCCACCGCTATCCGGGAACCATTCAGCAGTATGTCCCTGCCTGCATATATATCACCACTGATATCTGCCCGGGAACAATAAAGATCCACCTCCTCCCGGGCAAACAAGGCATAACCGGTCTGACCCCAGTCAGTCGTTTTTCTTTCCGGTAGAAGAATTACCGCCTCTTTTCCTGCATTTCCTGCCCTGTCCACAGCTCTCACATGAAAATACAGGGCTTCTCCTATTTCTTCCTCCCCGATAAACAGTTTACCGCTTTCTGTCTCTTTTACAGAGCTCCATACTCCATCCTCTCCACAGGCGTCTGCCGATGTATCCAGACAGACCTCATATCCGGCAATTCCGGACACAGAGAATACCTCCACCCGGTTGGACTCCTTTCCGGGTGCCTCCACAGCTTCTGTCTGTGGAACTGCCTCAATATAATAGAAATAAGGGGTTCCATAATCCACTGCATCTATAGAAACACACAGTCCGCCCTCTTCCCATGAGACATCCTGAATATTGCACTCACCGGGATTTTCCAAATCATACGCCGCTTTGTCCTCAAGACTGGTGACAGCCGTCAACTGTTTCAAATAAAACAGAGTATTTGCCAGAACCTTCCTTTCATCATCGGAGGCCTGCCCTTTGCTGTGTCCGGTCTGAATCATGGCAAGCTGGTTTCTGGAAAACAAGTACCCATTGGCATATCCGTCCGTTTTCGGGTCATATACACCCCCATTTACCAGCTCCATCCATACCGTCGCCTTATTTGCTCCACCCACAAACTGATAACTCGCATGTGTGGTGGGAACTTCCAAAATCCCCTGAATGTTCCATGGATAATTTGTCAAAACTCCAGATTTGACTACTTTAATCTTATTACTGGTAATGTATGTATTTCCAAGTCCCAGATTTATTCCAAGCTGCTGTGCAAATTTCTGAAAATAAGGAACCGCTTTTGTTATGGTATCATGCCCGAACAACACCCCTCTTCCTGCATCAAGAAATTCCTGCGTAGCCCGATAAGACAGTCCTGACAAATCTTTTACTGCATAGGCATCATATGAACCAAAAAACAGTACATCATATTTATAATTTCCCTCTTCATCCAGAAGATAGAAATATGGATTGCGATTATAATTATCAACAAGCACCGTATCAATATCAAAAAGTTCCCTGCCTGCCGGGATTTTTGCTCCGGACAGAGAATTGCCCATCCAGTCAATGAGATACTCCCTTGCTTCCTCACAGGGATATATATTCAAGACTTTTACCTTCTCACTTCCGTCCCATGCGGACCGGCTCTCCCACTCCCCGTCCCCGCAGGAGCGTAAAATACGGTATCCATACCTGAAATAACTGTTACTGATATCATTCCATTCCAGCAGTACACTGTCTGTTCCTGCCTCCCCTGCCGCAAGCACTATGTCGTCTACCACAGGCTCCGTTACCGTTATATTCTCCGTAGTGCTGTAAAGAAGCTCCTCTCCCTGCATCAGGGATACCCTGATTTGGTAACTGTCTCCCTCTTCGGGGTGGATGACAATTGTTTTTTCAAGTATTTTACTTGTTTTCCCCTCCGTAAAGGTAAAAGAAACTGTCTCTTCCCGAATGCACTGCTCATTGCACAGCACTTCCACTTTCCATACCCCTGCAAAATCATAATTGCACTGGTAATTCAATATCGACTTCACCACAATATCCGTATCAAATCCAATATAGGCAGTGTAAGTGGAAAGCTCCGTCCCCATGTCCGTCACCCAAAGACGGGGTTTATTGATTTCCTCTATCATTTTCATTAACCGGACAGCCGCCACTGTTGCTTCCAAATTCCCATAATAGCTTCCATCTTCACTCTGCAGGGCAGTCAGGCTTTCTGCCAGTTCATCCGTCTGCGTGATACTGCCCCGCGCACACTGGTAAAGCGCCCGGTATGTCGCCTCCAGAAAACTTTCTGCTGCATTTGCACTCTGGAAATTTTTTGCCGGATAGCTGTCTATTTTCTTCAGAATTTCCTCAATTTCTGCATTGACAGATGTTTTACTTTCTCCGGCTGTCCACAGACTCATCCCTATCCTATAGGTCAAAACAGCATCCGCCTCTGTGTCTGGCAGCCAGGAAAATCCTCCATTCTCCATCTGCATATGGGACAAATAGGAAATGACTTTGCTCAAATCTTCCTCTCTGCCTCCATCTGACACATTTTTTCTTACCAATGCTTCCAATACCAGTGCCGTATCCAGCACATCGCTGGCAAAATCCTCCGTCAGACCATAACCGCCGTCACGGTTCGGTGCACTAATCGCCTGCAGATAATCCTCATTCCCTGTTGCGCAGTACAGTCTGGCAAGGGAATCGTTATCCTGACACTCCTCCGCTTTTTCCTCCAGCCAGGGATTTCCCTCCCCACAGTCCATATCTCTCCAGAGTTTTTCCACCTGACAGGTATCTTTGATGATACTGTCCATGCCGTAACTGCCGTTTTCATTCCGCCTGTCCTGAATCCACCTGACTGCTCTTTCACAGTTTTGTGCCATGGAGATATGTTCTGTTTTTGCCTGCACATATAACTCCTTCTGTGAACAGACTGCTGAAACACACAGCACAGTTCCCATAATAAACGCAATACATCTTTTCATCATTAGTCTTTCCTTCTCATTCCTGTTTTCTTTTGTAAACACGAAGCGTCTTAGAAAACGAACACAAAAAAACTGCAATGAAACCATTCATTGCAGCCGAACTGTCATAATAATATAGAATTTTCCCATATTATCTTAGACTCCATGCTTTGCGTCCTTGAATTTCCCCAAGTTTGCCCCTTATAGGAAACAACACTACCATAATAACCCATATACTGTCAACATCCATTTCTATTACTTCCCATATTCAGCAAACCTGTTACAGCCACCCAAAACACGCATTTTGTATAGAAAAAAGTACATTGACAACCTTGACTGGCAGACAGCTTTTTCATATAATTATTAAAGGATTAATGTTATCAATTCATAATTCAAAATTTATATAGGAGGTATTTCAAAATGAAACCAATTGAGACAGATTTTGTACGTGGCAAATGGGACAAAGAAGTCAATGTGCGTGACTTCATCCAGCGCAATTATCATCCTTATGATGGAGATGAAAGCTTTTTGGCAGGCCCTACACAGAACACCAAAGATTTGTGGGCACAGGTACTTGATTTACAGAA
>CAZRZM010000144.1:0-452 GCA_964604575.1 uncultured Acetatifactor sp. | reverse complement strand
GGCGGTGTTCTTGATATGGATACCAAAGTTGTTTCTACTATCACTTCCCATGTGCCCGGATATTTGGACAAGAGCAAAGAGACTATCGTAGGTTTCCAGACAGACGCACCTTTCAAACGTTCCCTGCAGCCTTATGGCGGTATCCGTATGGCAGAGAAGGCATGTGCTGATAATGGTTACGAAGTTGACCCTGAAATCAGTGAGTTCTTCTCCACACACAGAAAGACACACAATGCAGGCTGTTTTGATGCTTACAATCAGGAAATGAGAGCATGCCGTTCTTCCCATATTATTACAGGTCTTCCTGATGCTTATGGCCGTGGCCGTATCATCGGCGACTACAGACGTGTTGCTCTGTATGGTATCGACAGACTGATTGAGGATAAGCAGGCACAGAAGGATTCTACCGGACGTGTTATGACTGATGATGTTATCCGTCTTCGCGAAGAGCT
>CAZRZM010000143.1:0-8308 GCA_964604575.1 uncultured Acetatifactor sp. | reverse complement strand
TGGGCTTTTCAGAGTAAATGCAACAGGGTGTTGCGTTTAACTTGAAAATTCTCGACATTGGTACATGTACGAGTAAATTTTGTTTGCTTATTGACTTCCCCCCAGGTTCCCGCTATAATATAACCAAATCGCCAGCAGGAAGCTGGCTAAAATGCAGAAGCATTATTAATAGGACAAAAATTATAGTAGTAATCGAAGAAAATAGGAAGACAGCGAAAGTATACTAAGAAGGTATACAGATTTCCGGGAAGGAAGTCTGCATATCTTTTTTTGTCTATTAATAATGGACTGTGACAGATGAAGGAGGATAAAATTATGGCATGTATTTTAGTTCCCGCAGCGGAAGCAATTATCACAACAACAGTATCACAGATTATGAAATCCAGGGAGACTCCCCAGACTCTTACTATTAACGGTGAAAATGGTAGTCTTGAGACAGTGGAGAAAGTGTCCCTTTCCAGAAAAGTGGGCTGGCTTTCCAAACTGCTTTGGGGCGGCTCTGCGCTGCTTGCATTTGAGCATGTATGGCATGGCGAGATTACTGCGGTGTTCCCGTTCCTGACAGCAGCGTCAAATCCCACGGATTTTGCAGCGATGCTGGGTGAAATGTCGACGGTTGGCGTATCCATGGCGGTGCTCATCACCGCAGTCTGGGGTGGTATGATGCTGGCAGCTCATGCGATGGAGAAAAAAGCAACTAAAACTTTGAAAAAGGCAGAATAGGAAACAGACAGATGACATTATTGACAACGGTATTTGCGGCAATTATCAGCACCATCGTATGGTATATGAATGCGCCGGAAAGTAAAATGAAGCTGGGAGTTCTCTGCTGGCTGTATTGGGGAGCGTCCCTGATGTGGCTCGTGGACGCTGTTTTTGAATATGCAGAGTTAGGAGCAGAGTACTTTGCTCCGGCACCCACAGATATGCTCAATGATTTTTTTCTTGGGTTATCTGTAACAGCACTGGGACTGATTATCTGGTTGGTTGTCGTGCTGGTAAAAGACCCGAAAGGTGTGGTGAAAGCTTCTCTTTTTAAAAAGGTAAAATAGGTGTCTGCCGGCGGCTCTGTAGTGATACAGAGCCGTCTTTGGTATCCGAAAGTCTTTCATATCAGGATATCGAAGATTTTCGGAAATAAAATGTGGACCTCAAGGACAGATAGGAGCATACATGGATTTACAGGAATTTTTTGCAGAAAATAGAAAAGTAGCCATTGCATTTTCAGGCGGAGTGGATTCTGCCTATCTGCTTTATGCTGCTCTAAAATGCAACGCAGATGTCAAGGCGTATTATGTAAAAACAGTTTTTCAGCCACAGTTTGAGCTGGATGATGCTCTGCGTATGGCAGAAGAGTTACACGCTGACATAAAGGTAATGGAAATGGATATATTGACGGACAACAAAGTAGTATCCAATCCGGCGAATCGGTGTTATTATTGTAAGAGGAGTATTTTTGAAAAAATAGGAGAAGCGGCGGCAGAGGACGGTTATACGATTCTTCTGGATGGAACCAATGCGTCCGATGAAGTGACCGACCGACCAGGTATGCGTGCGCTGCAGGAGCTGTCAGTGCGTTCTCCTTTGCGGGAGTGTGGGCTGACAAAAGAAGAGATTCGCAGATTGTCCAAAGAAGCGGGATTGTTCACCTGGGACAAGCCTGCCTATGCCTGTTTGGCAACTAGGGTTCCGGCGGGCGAGGTAATCACAGAGGAGAAGCTTGTGACAACGGAGTCTGCGGAGAGTTATTTGTTTTCATTGGGTTTTAGGGATTTCCGAATCCGTATGCTTGGAGAAGTGGCGCGTATTCAGGTGCCGGAAGCACAGATGGCGAAATTATTACAGCATAGGAAGAGTATTGTAGAGACATTAAAAAGGTATTATAGGGGAGTGGTACTGGATTTGGAGGGAAGATAATGAACACAGACATTAAAAAGGTATTGACCGCAGTCCAGAAAGGAGAGCTGTCGGTGGAAGATGCCCTTTTACAGATAAAGACAGAGCCTTTTGCAGATATCGGGTACGCGAAAGTGGATTTGCACAGAAAGGTGAGACAGGGAGCCGCAGAGGTAATATATGGCGCGGGCAAGACCGTAGAACAGATAGCAGGTATCATTGAAACAATGGAACAGAATGGACAGAAAACCATTCTGATTACCCGCCTGTCACCGGAATCTGCGGAAACTTTACAAAAAGATTTTGCTATGACCTACCACGCTCAGGCAAGGGTCGGAATTGTAGGAAAAATGCCGCAGCCGGACGGAATTGGCAAAATTGTGGTGGCGACAGGCGGCACTAGCGATGTGCCAGTAGCGGAGGAGGCGGCGCTGACCGCACAGGTACTGGGCAATGAAGTGGTTCGTTTGTATGATGTGGGAGTGGCAGGACTTCACAGACTGCTGGCGCATATGGAAGAAATTATGAGTGCCAGTGTTATTATTGCCATTGCGGGTATGGAGGGAGCGCTTGCCAGTGTCATTGGCGGTCTGGCGGACTGCCCGGTGATTGCAGTACCCACCAGCGTGGGATATGGGGCGTCTTTTCATGGGGTGTCTGCTTTGTTGTCCATGTTAAACTCCTGCGCCAGCGGTGTGTCCGTGGTGAATATTGACAATGGATTTGGTGCAGGCTATCAGGCGAGCATGATAAATCACAGATAACATAAATTTGTGCCGGAGCGTCACAAATTTGTTTGATGGCAGACGCAAATGCAAAATTTGCGTCGCCTCGTCGCGTAAAACGTTCCGGAATGGAGAGGCGTATGAAAACATTATATATTGACTGTGGAATGGGCGCGGCAGGGGATATGCTGACAGCCGCGCTGCTGGAACTGCTTCCCGACAGGGATGCCTGCGTGGAAGAGTTAAATGCCATGGGGCTGAGTGGAGTGACAGTAGCTTATGAGAAAGCTGTGAAATGCGGCATTTGCGGCACCCATATTTCTGTAAAAATAGACGGTGAAGAGGAGCAGGTACAGGATGCCTGTGGGCACCATCATATCCATGAGCACGACCACTCCCATCATGACGACCATGGGCACGACCACCTTCACCACGAGGAACATGAGCATCATCATGCCCACCATCACAGCAGTATGCAGGAAATCACAGAAACTGTTGCAGGCTTAAAGCTGCCGGAGGAAGTGAAAAAGGATGTTCTTGCAGTTTATACTCTGGTAGCGGAGGCAGAAAGCCATGTGCATGGAGTGCCTGTCACAGACATTCATTTTCATGAGGTGGGAACAAAGGATGCCATTGCAGATATTGCGGCGGTATGTCTGCTCATACACAAAATAGCACCGGATGAAATTGTGGTATCTCCCATTCATGTGGGAAGCGGGCATGTGCATTGTGCCCACGGTATTCTTCCGGTACCGGCTCCTGCAACAGTCTATATTTTGCAGGATATCCCTATTTATGGAGGAAGTATCCGGGGCGAATTATGTACCCCTACGGGTGCGGCATTGTTGAAGCATTTTGCCACACGCTTCGGAGATATGCCCATTATGACTACGGAAGCCATTGGTTATGGTATGGGGCAAAAAGATTTTGAAGCAGCTAACTGTGTGCGCGTTCTGCTGGGGAAAACGGGAAGCAGTCATGACACGATTTATGAACTGAGCTGTAATGTGGATGATATGACAGCGGAGGCGGTGGGATTTGCCATGGATGCCTTATTTGCAGAAGGGGCACTGGAGGTTTACACGCTGCCTGCGGGGATGAAAAAATCCCGGCCGGGAACTTTGATTCGTGTAATGTGCAAAGAAACAGACCGGGAAAAAATGGTTCGTGCCATTTTCAAACACACCACCACCATAGGGGTGCGGGAAACCGTCAGCCAGCGATATATTCTAAACCGGAACATAACTACTGTGGAGACTCCTTATGGGCAGGTACGCTGCAAAAAATCCTCAGGTTATGGCGTGGAGCGTTGCAAATATGAATATGACGATATTGTCAGAATAGCCAGAGAACAAGGAAAAAGTATTACAGAAGTAAAAGCCATGCTGGAACAGTAAATGTAACAAAAGGATATAAAGGATTATATAAAACTATATAAAAATAGAAAAGAAAGATGATAAGGTCGGGTAAAAAAATCAATGACAGATATATTTGATACACATGCACATTACGATGATGGGGCCTTTGACGAGGACAGGGAGGAGCTGCTGCGCACGCTGCCCGAACAGGGAATCGGAAAAGTAGTAAATATAGGAGCCAGTCTGGAATCATGCCGGAAAACCATCGCCCTGATGGAGCGTTATGACTACATCTATGGTGCCATTGGCGTACATCCCAGTGAGACGGCGGAATTGAATGAGGAAAATTTCGAGTGGCTGAGAGAGCAGTGTAAACTGAAAAAATGCGTTGCCGTAGGCGAAATCGGATTGGACTATTACTGGGAGGAACCGGAGGAAGAGGTACAAAAGAAATGGTTTGTGCGTCAACTGAATCTGGCAAGGGAGGTTTCTCTTCCGGTGATTATTCATTCCAGAGATGCGGCAAAAGATACTATTGATATTATGAGTGCCGAAAAGGCAGGAGAAATCGGGGGAGTAGTCCACTGTTTTTCCTACACAAAGGAAACAGCCAGAACTTTTCTGAACATGGGTTTCTATATCGGTATTGGAGGCGTGCTGACCTTTAAAAATGCCAAAAAGCTGAAAGAAGCAGCAGAATACATTCCCATGGACCGGATTGTGCTGGAAACCGACTGCCCTTATCTGGCGCCGGAGCCCAACCGGGGTAAACGCAACAGTTCTTTAAATCTTCCCTATGTGGTGACAATGCTGTCAGATATTAAGGGAATAACAGAGGAAGAGGTGCGCCGGGCGGCATGGGAGAATGCCCATGCGTTATATCGCATTTAGGGAACATTTTCCCTATTCACGCCGCATTATGAGGTGGACTGCAGGGGATGGCGCGTGGACGGCGATTTTCTGGGATGGGATTGCTGCTTGTAATTGCCATTGATGCGGCGAACTGCTCCAAATAACAAATTACTTTCATAAATTAGATAATGCCAAACCTGACAAAATCGCGTAAGTGGGACAACAGATGGGTTGACAGACTGAGGAGAACGGCAATGTATTGTATTTTAGTGACGGGTATTCCGGCAGCGGGCAAGAGTACCATGGCGGCCGCGCTGGCGGACAAATTAAAACTTCCGGTTATTTCAAAAGACAGCATCAAGGAGCTTCTGTTTGATAATGTAGGTTTCCGGTCAAGGCAGGAAAAAGTGAATCTCGGAACAGCAGCAATGGAAATCATGTATTATGTGGCAGGACAGCTTATGAGGCAAGGCAACCCCTTTATATTGGAAAACAATTTTGAAAATGTGTCCAGAGAGGGATTGAATGCTTTGTTGTCAAAGTATGGTTATACTGCGCTTACTGTCACGCTGACGGGCGATTACAAGGTGATTTACCAGCGTTTCCTGGAACGGAATGCCAGTCCGGACAGACATAGGGGACATGTAGTAAATGACTGCTATCCGGAAAAAGAAGGACCGGATGGGAACCAGGGGCAAGAGAGCTCCCAAACGGAGATTATTATGCGGTATGAGGATTATCTGTATGGGATAGAGCATAGGGGTTTTGACACCTTTGAGGCAGGCGGGGAGCAGATTAAGGTTGATGTAACGGACTTTGCGGCAGTAAATATGGATTTACTGGTGGCAAAAATTACACAATGGTGTGCGAACAACACAAAGCCGCTCCCCATTCATTATGAAAAAGCAGAATGTGAAAACTAAAGCAGCCAAGCCGCCATCTGTGAAAGCATGGCATAATCCGCCGTATCCTGACTGCATTCCCAGATAATGATTCCTGCAAGGGAACTGTTATTGATATAATCAAGTTTTGCCTGAAGAGAAATTCTGCTCTCATAGGTTATAAACCATCTATAATAAGGGGAAGATTCCTTATCGTTGTACAGATAAGAAGCGCTTTCTTTCTCATCGTACATAGAATGCCAGCCGCCAGCCCTATCGGATGCAAAGGCACCACATTCTGTAATCGTAATTTCTGCATCTGTGGCGCGGTGAGTATAAGTGGAGGCCCCTACAATCTGCGCAGGATTCCATTCTTTCATCAAAAAAGAAATTCCATAAAAAGGAGAGCCGATACACAGCTTCTGTTCGGGAATCCCCAGATTTTTTAAATAGTCCACTGCCTTTCTGGTTCCAGCAAGGCTGCTGGCATGTCCGGTATAACCGTCCCAGACTCCGGCGAGGTCATAAGTCATTAAATTTATCATGTCCAGATAAGGAGCAGCAACAGACCAGTCCTGACAGGGAAGAGTGGTTTCTGTGGAAGCACCCGCACAGGCAGTTAATTTTTTAATGCCTTTGCCAAAGTTGTCCTCCAGAGCCGTCTTCAGTTCTTTTAACAGACTGGCAAAGTTGCGGTTATCCTCTTTGGGGGTTCCCCAGATGGGGCAGCCCTCATCACCATCACCTGCATTGGGGTCTGCCGGGCGTTCCCCTGCGGTAGTGCAGGCAGGATATTCCCAGTCGATGTCAATTCCGCTTATCCAGGGATACTGCCTTATCATATCCACACAGCTCTGGATAAAACTTTCGCGTCCTTCTCTGGTATATGCCATCTCGGAAAAGTAGCCGCATCTCGCCCAGCCGCCGATGGAAAGCATAATGTTCACATGGGGATAACGCTCTGCATAGAACCCATACTGCGCAAAATGATTTTTGGGAAAAGCAGGATTCAGTTCGCTGGGCTCTTTGTTTTCATAATCATTATCCGGTCTCATGGAGACAATATGAAAACTGCTGCGGGGTGGAAGCCCTTTGTCTCTTCTGGCAAAAGAGGTTTCCGCAGAGCCGTCCGCCGGAGCCACTGCCCAGAATGCGTGATTCACAAAGGTCACTTTCTCCCAGGGAATACTTGCCACTTCGCCGCCGTGGGCAGCGTCTTTTTTTCCCAAATTCCAGTTTGCAAAATATACAATAATCTGTTTTTTATCCATGTCAGTCTCCTTCAGATTAATTTTCTCCCTACATTGATATGCACATATTCCAGACAAATGAAATTATCTACATCTTACACTATTTTATGGAAAAAAGAGAACTGCATTTAAAGCTAATATTTGGATATCCTTGGTAGATTGTACGGATGGATTCAGAAATGCTGTGTAGTGAAAATTATCAATTTCGTATTTACGAAGAAAACTTCATGTTGTATATTATATATTAACTAATGTTTTATAATGTTAAAAAGGAGATTTTCTATGAGTCAGAAAAAAACAGAGTTCAGATTTCAGGTTCATGCGGATGCCACATTGATAGATGGTGTTATCCGTAGCTGGTTGATGGCAAACCAGTTCTCATTTGTAGCTAAGCCCGGTGCGAATTATTATGCCTTTAACGAGCCTATGCTGAGGGGCAAAAGAGGCTTCGAGTACTACATAAACGGTAGTGATGTGATTATTCTGGCATATCTGGGAACCTACGAGAAGCCCAAGGCACTGGAAGGGTTTGTGGCTGCTGTGATGAAGCAGGAGTACCGAAATTCGATGGCGCCGCTTTTTGAGGAATTAAAAAAGCTGGACAACGCAGGTGCCGCAAATATGGCAGCAGATACATACAATACTGCACAGCCCGGAGGAAATGTCTCTCCATATGGCAGTTATAATGCTGCACCAAACACTAATGCAATGCCGGGCAACAGCCTGAATACTTTCATGGAACAGAATACGAAAAAGCAGGAGACAATGGTAATTATCGGTTTCATCATGTCGCTGGTAGGAATACTCTTATCTTGTCTGGGAGCGACCTATGGAGTATTTTTGATTATACTGGAATACTATTTTGCAATTCAGGGTCTTAAGACCAAAAAGAAGGGACTTGCCATTGCAACCATCGTGCTTGCCAGTGTGAGTATTGTGCTTTTCCTGGTTAGTCTGGTAATATATGTACTGTTAGCATAAGTTTATTTAACCTGAATTATTCACGGCTGTGCCGTGAAAGTAGCTGAAAGCCACATAGTTACTGTATTTTAACTGAATATTGCTTTTCACTTATCAAGTGAATGAAAAAAGAGCATCCAAATGTGGTAAAATTAAGGTGTCGAATCTTAAATAATAACCCAAAAGGAGCCCTTTATGGATATTTTAAACACCTTCACACTGAAAAGCAATAGACAGATTAAAATAAATTTTGACGGAGGCGATTTATCCTCCGATGCAGGACTTCTCCTGATAAAAGAATTCGCTGCAAAGATCGGCTTCACCAAGCTGTTCAAAAAGAAATTTAAAACCAATGATACGTCAGTCCGTTTCCACAAAGACGATGA
>CAZRZM010000142.1:0-8405 GCA_964604575.1 uncultured Acetatifactor sp. | reverse complement strand
TGGCTGATGAATCTGGGAATGAAAGAGGATGAGATGCGTCTTCGCGACCATTCACCGGAAGAACTCTGTTTCTACAGCAAAGGCACCACCGATATTGAGTTTCTATTCCCCTTCGGGTGGGGTGAGCTGTGGGGAATCGCAGACAGAACCGATTATGATTTGACCCAGCATGCCAATACTTCCGGTGAGGATATGACTTATTTTGATGATGAAAAAAAGGAAAAATATATTCCCTATGTCATTGAACCTTCTCTGGGTGCTGACCGCGTGGTTCTGGCATTCCTCTGCTCCGCATATGACGAGGAGGAGCTGGAGGGCGGTGACATGCGTACCGTACTGCACTTCCATCCGGCGCTGGCGCCTGTCAAGATAGGTGTCCTTCCGCTTTCCAAGAAACTGAACGAGGGCGCAGAGAAAATATTCATGGAATTATCCAAGAAGTATAACTGTGAATTTGACGACAGAGGAAACATTGGCAAGAGATACCGCAGGCAGGATGAGATTGGTACACCTTTCTGTGTTACATATGATTTTGAATCCGAGACTGACGGCTGTGTGACGGTCCGTTTCCGCGATTCCATGGAGCAGGAGAGAATTGCAATCGCAGACCTGGATGCTTATTTTGCAGATAAGTTTACGTTTTAGTGCAGATTATATAGGGAGCAGAAGAATATTCTGCTCTTTTTGCTTATAGGTAAAAGCTACAACGGAGGATGACAGATGGAGCAGATGAGTCTTGTAGAAGTATTTCAGGTGCTTGGCATTGCCCAGACCAAAGAGGAGAGTGTTATCAAAAACGCCTACAGAGAGAAACTGGCAGTTACCAATCCGGAGGACAACCCGGAAGGCTTCAAACGTCTGCGTACGGCTTTTGAAGAGGCACAGAGGTATGCCAGACAAAGTGATGAGGAGATAAACGGTGAGGAGCGTGATACCACACCATCGGGATTATGGGTGGAAAAGGCAGCCGCAATTTACGAGAATATTCATAGAAGAAGTGATAAAGAGGAATGGACCAGGTTATTTGCGGAGGACATTTTCCAGTCTCTGGAGGAAGAGGAGAACTGCCGTACCAAGCTGTTAGTTTTTTTGATGGATCATTACAGACTGCCTTCGGATATCTGGAAACTGCTGGATAAAAAAATGAATATTGTAAAGGATGCAGAACAGTTGCGTGAGCATTTTCAGGCAGACTTTATCAGTTATGTTATCAGTAAGTGCGAGCGGGGAGAGGATATTGCCTTTGAATATTTTACCGGAGAAGACTGCGCATCCTATGATTTGTTCCTGCAGTATTACGACCGGGCATGGCAGGCGTTGGATGCAGGGAATTTAACGCAGGTGGAGGAATATCTGAAAAATGCGGATGATTTAAAGATTACCCATCCTGCCATGGAAGTGTGCAGGGCGTATCTTCTGGAAAAACAGGACAAAAAGGAAGAGGCTCTTAACTGGATGAAGGCACTTCATGAAAAGTTTCCCAAGGATGGCATGGTGTGCTATAACACTGCGGAACTGTTGTGGAGAAATAATCGAAAGCAGGAAGCCGCTGACATTTACAGGGCATTAAAGGAGGAGTCTGATTCCCATTATATGGCGAATGTCCGTCTGACAGAATGGTATTACGATACAGGGGAGTACCGCACAGCCAAAAAATGTGCGGAAAAAGTATTGTCCTCCGGCGCAGATGATAATTTCATGGATATTCTTGGGAAGATTAATAAGGAACTGGAAAAGGATTTAGAGCGTAATTACAGAAAGGAAAAAGACTGGGAATCCGCGCTGGAGCTGTGTTGGTGTTATCTGCAGGATGGCAGGGTATGCAAAGGTATTATGCTTGCCAAAACCCTTGAGGGCAGACTGCCTCTGGAGAGAGATGCGGAATATAAGGGGCTTATGGCAAAGCTTTATATTGAGATGAGTGACTTTGAGAAAGCTATTGACATGGCCGAGATATGGGAAAAATCCCTGGAAGAGAAGATAGAGCGGGATGAGACGGAAGAAGATAAGGAAAAGGATATTGACCGTATCCGCCAGTCCCATCTGATACGGATGCAGTGTTACCGCTGTATCGCACATGGCACGGACGAATTACAGAACGGTACCAGCAGAAAATATTTTGAAGATGCCATTAAAGAGGCAGAAATTATGGAGGACGGCTCCGCAAAGGATATCGGTGTCCTGCTGGAAAAGGCACAGATTTACATGGAGATGGAGGAGTACGAGAAGAGTCTGGAAGTGACCCGTTATCTGATAGAGAGATACCGTGTTTATGCTGCCTACGCCACCGAGGCAGAAGTATACCGCAGAAAATGGGAAGCTGGCGGTGTGGTTGCGGCAAGCAGACAGTGTATCAATGCGTTTCCCAATTATATCAGGGCATATGAACATATGGCGAAGGTATATCTGGATTTGGAGCGCACAGAGGATTTGGAGAAAGTGCTGGAAGAAGCAAAGCAGAATGGTGTGGAGAGCGTTATTCTGGATGCCTATCGCTATCAGATGACCCATAAAGTCCCCGATACGGAGAAGCTGAACGAAAAACTGCACGAATTCCGCAAAAATTTCACGAGAAAAGTGGAAGAAGGAGAACTGGCATTTTATGAGCAGGGTCTGCCTGTTTTGACAGAATATTTATACTGGTTTCCCGGAACTTATATGCTGGTTGAGCGTGGTCTGTTCCATCGTGCCGCCCATCAGCTTGATAAGGCAGAGGAGGATTTTGAAAAAGCGCTGGCAGAGAATCCCTATCATCCCTATGCACTGAATGGACTCAGTTTCAATTACAAATACAAAGGGAATTTTGACAAAGCATTGATTTATATTAAACGGACCATACGTTACCGGGATGAAGATATGACGCCCATCAGCTATGCAGACATGGCGACTTTATACAGTCTGCTTGGTGATTATGAGTCAGCAGTGGAGAGTTACCGCAAGTACATAGAACTCAGTGAAGGCGGTACCAATTATCATAAGAGACGTATGGCATTTGCACTGGCACGATGCAATAAAATTGAAGAAGCCAGGGAAATGCTGCTTGCTATCAATGATGGAAAAGAAGGTCCTGCCTACTATTACGAAGTGGTGGATTTATATCAGAAAGTTGGCAGGAAAGAAGAGGCACTGGAAAATCTGGATAAGTGGAATCGTGAGATTGGCGCGGAAAAAGGCGGTTTCTTCAAGATGCTTGGCGGTAAAAAGAGCATGGGAGGAGACATGCTTGCAGACTATTTTGTGAGAAAAGCGTGGCAGGAACTGATGTATGGTGACAGGCAGAGCGCACTGAAATATTTTGACAGACTTTATAAGGAAAACAGCAGAGAAGGAATACTCTGTGATATTGTGTTTGCAAGTATTATCTGTGGAGACCATGCGAGGGGGAGAAAGTATGCCAAATTAATCCAGAACTGGATGCAGCAGGAAAAGTATAAAAGTGTCAGCTCTTACCATGACAGACAGAAGGCATATTTGCAGCTTCAGTTTCTGGCAGGCTATTATACATTAAGTGATGAACAACTGGGAGAACTCCTTGGCAAAGAGGAGACAACGGAGATTTGTCATTTCTGTGACTGTGCAGTCTGCAAGGAGATGGAGGCAGTGCAGATTCTGTATTTATTAAAGCTTGGCAAAAAAGAAGAAGCTATGGAAAGGTTGCAGCGTAATCTTGAGATAGCGCCCCAGGATGAGTACATGATAGCCATTGGACACAATATCCAGTAGAAATCCATGGGACAGATGTAGTATAATGATTCTGCTGGCGCAGAATCCATGACGGCTGTGCCGTCATGTCACCGCTTATGCGGTGCATTATACCGGGAACCATGGCTTGAAAAGTAAATGCCCCTGCGGGGCGCTTCCTTTTCTGCGCACATGGTATAATGATTCTGCTGGCGCAGAATCCATGACGGCTGTGCCGTCATGCCACCGCTTACGCGGTGCATTATACATACCTTGGGGTAGCATCATGGAAGTAAGAGGATAATCAGGAAGGAAATACGAGAAAAGCAGGATATGATAGTAGGAATTGATTTAGGAACAACAAACAGTTTAATTGCATATTTTACAGAGGACGGACCTAAGATTATTCCCAACAGGCTGGGGAAAAATCTCACTCCTTCTGTTGTCAGTGTGGACGAAGAGGGCAATGTATATGTGGGAGAGACCGCAAAAGAGAGGATGAGTCTCTATCCGGATTCCGTTGCCATGGCATTTAAGAGAAGTATGGGCACAGAGCGTGGCTATACTTTAAGCGGCAAGGTGTACAGACCGGAGGAACTTTCCAGTATGGTGCTGCGCTTTTTGAAAGAAGATGCAGAAAGCTATCTGGGAGAAGAGATAACCGAAGCGGTTATCAGTGTACCTGCCTATTTTGATGATAAGAGAAGAAAAGCTACAAAAAGGGCGGGAGAGCTTGCCGGACTGAAAGTGGAGCGTATGATTTCAGAGCCCACTGCGGCGGCAGTTGCTTATGGATTATATGATAAAACAAAGGATACCCGTTTTCTGGTGTTTGATTTGGGGGGCGGTACCTTTGATGTGTCGGTTCTGGAACTGTATCATAATATTCTGGAAGTGCGCGCAGTGGCGGGCGACAACTATCTGGGCGGTGAAGATTTCACGGCGGTGATGGAAAAGCTTTTTTTACAAAAGAGTAAGTTACAGCTTCAGAATCTGACGGAAAAAGAGCAGGCGCGTCTCTACCGTCAGGCGGAGAATGCCAAATGCGCCATCGGCGACAGGACTGCGGTAACCATGAGTTTTCTGTATCAGGAAGAGCGTCTGGAGCATGAGATTACTTATAAAGAGTATGAGGAGGCATGTGAGGAACTGCTTATAAAGATTCGGGAACCGGTGAAAAAGAGTCTGGCAGATGCAGGACTGAAGCTGTCCGATATCGACGAGGTGCTTCTGATAGGCGGCGCTACGAGACTTTCCATTGTGAGAGATTTTCTCATTCGTCTGTTCCGCAAGTTTCCCGATAATAAGTGGAATCCGGATGAGACGGTTGCCCTGGGGGCGGCAGTGCAGGCTGCCATGAAAGAGAGACGGGAAGAGGTCAAGGAGGTTATTCTGACGGATGTATGCTCTTTCACACTGGGAACCGAAGTAGTGGTGGAGTATGAGGAAGGCAAGTTTGAGGACGGAAGATTCTGTCCGATTATTGAGCGCAATACTGTTATTCCCGCCAGTCACACGGAGCGTCTGTTTACGGCAAGGGATAATCAGGACAAAGTACGTGTACGCGTACTACAGGGAGAAAGCCGTTTTGCAAGAAATAATCTCTATCTGGGGGAACTGGAAATTGAAGTACCCAAAGGTCCGAAAGGCAAAGAGGCTGTGGATGTCACATATACATACGACATTAATTCCCTGTTGGAGGTGGAAGTGAGAGTGGTATCTACAGGTCTTTCCCAGAAACTGATTATCAAGGGGCAGGAGAACCAGATGACAGAGGAAGAGATTAAGAAACGTATGGAGGAGCTTGCCTACCTCAAGATACAGCCCAGAGATTATGAGGAAAACCGCCTGGTGCTACTGCGGGCGGAGCGTATGTACGAGGAGTCCCTGGGGGACAGAAGAAAGAAACTTGACCGTTATATTACCGCATTTGAGACGGCGTTAAAGAAAGGTGACCATGATAATATCAGGGACACCAGAGAAGCACTGGCGGAAATTCTGGAAGAGGATGAACTACATTGACATTTCACAAAATAGCTTCTATAATGTATGGATGGTTGTTTCAGGTGATTATCCGATAATAAATTACCTGAAAATATGAGAGATAACAATAGTTTGGAGGATACAATAATGAAGCCCGTAGGCGTAAACGAATTACGAAGAATGTATCTGGAGTTTTTTGAGTCCAAGGACCATTTAAAGATGAAAAGTTTTTCCCTGGTGCCCCACAATGACAATAGTCTTTTGATTATCAATTCTGGTATGGCACCCTTAAAGCCTTATTTTACAGGACAGGAAATTCCCCCCAGACGCCGTGTAACCACCTGCCAGAAATGTGTGCGCACCGGTGATATCGAAAATGTGGGTAAGACAGCAAGACATCTGACTTTCTTTGAAATGCTGGGTAATTTCTCTTTTGGAGACTATTTTAAGCATGAGGCAATCGCCTGGAGCTGGGAGTTTCTGACAAAAGTTGTGGGTATGGACCCGGAGAGACTGTATCCTTCTATTTACTGTGAGGATGATGAGGCATTTGATATCTGGACCAAAGAAATCGGTGTGCCTGCGGAGAAAATTACCCGTTTTTACCGCGATGAAAATGGAGACTGTGATAATTTCTGGGAGCATGGTGCAGGTCCCTGCGGTCCCTGCTCTGAAATTTATTATGACAGAGGTCTGAAATACGGCTGTGGAAAGCCGGACTGCAAAGTGGGATGCGACTGTGACCGTTTCATGGAAGTATGGAACAACGTATTTACCCAGTTTGACAATGACGGACATGGCAATTATACAGAGCTTGCCCAGAAAAATATAGATACCGGCATGGGACTGGAACGTCTGGCAGTGGTAGTACAGGATGTAGATTCCGTATTTGATATTGATACCATGAAGGCAATTCGTGACCGCATCTGCGAAATTGCAGGCGTGAAATATCAGGAGAGTGAAGAAAAGGACGTGTCTATTCGTCTTATTACAGACCATATCCGTTCCTCAACTTTCATGATTAGTGACGGAATCATGCCCTCCAATGAGGGACGTGGTTACGTGCTCCGCCGTCTGATTCGTCGTGCGGCAAGACATGGAAGACTGCTTGGAATTAACGGAAAATTCCTGGCAGACTTAAGCCGTACTGTAATCAGCGAGTGCAAGGACGGATATCCGGAACTGGATGAAAAGCAGGCGTTTATTTTAAATGTACTGACCCAGGAGGAAGATAAATTTGACAAAACCATCGACCAGGGCTTAAGTATTCTGGCGGAGATGGAAGAGGAGATGAAAGCGCTAAGTGTTACGGAGCTTTCTGGTGAAAATGCGTTCAAGCTCTATGATACTTATGGGTTCCCCATGGATTTGACGGAGGAAATTCTGGCAGAGAAAGGCTTTACCATCGACCAGGCAGGCTTTTCCCTTTGTATGGAGCAGCAGAAGGACAAGGCGCGTAAAGCCCGCAAAGTAACCAATTACATGGGCGCGGATGTGACCGTTTACGAATCCATCGACCCTGCTGTTACCACAGAGTTTGTGGGATATGACAGACTGCAGCATAATTCCCGGATTACAGTGCTTACCACAGAGACAGAGCTGGTGGAGGCGCTGACGGACGGCCAGGTTGGTACGGTGATTGTGGAGCAGACTCCATTCTATGCTACCATGGGTGGACAGAATGCGGATGTAGGTATCATTACTACTCAGGACGGCAGTTTTGAAGTAAAAGATACTGTGAAGCTTCTTGGCGGTAAAGTAGGGCATATCGGAACCGTCACGAAAGGTATGATAAAAGTGGGTGATGTGGCTACTTTGACAGTGGATGCCGCAAATAGGGCGGATACCTGTAAAAACCACTCTGCAACCCATCTGCTTCAGAAAGCCCTGCGTGAAGTGCTGGGCAGTCATGTAGAGCAGAACGGTTCCTATGTGGACGGTGACAAGCTGCGGTTTGATTTCAGCCACTTTGCGCCCATGACGAAAGAGGAGCTGGATAAAGTAGAAGCAATCGTAAACGAGAAGATTGCAGAAAATATTCCGGTAGTGACAGAGGTCATGGATATCGAAGAGGCGAAAAAGACCGGCGCCATGGCGCTTTTTGGCGAGAAGTACGGCGAGAAGGTCCGGGTGGTCCGCATGGGCGATTTCTCCATAGAATTCTGTGGTGGTACTCATGTGGCAAATACCGCATCCATCTCCACGTTTAAGATTCTTTCCGAGAGCGGTGTTGCGGCAGGAGTGCGCAGAATAGAAGCATTAACTGGAAACGGTGTTCTGGCATATTACCGCAAACTGGAGAAAACACTTGAGGATGCCAGCAAAGTGATGAAGACCACTCCCGGCTCATTGGTGGAAAAATGTGAGCATACCATGGCTGAAATGAAAGCCCTTGCTTCCGAGAATGAATCCTTAAAGAGCAAGGCGGCAAAGGATGCTCTGGGAGATGTGATGAACCAGGTACAGGAAATCAAAGGTGTAAAATTACTGGCTGCCAGCGTGGATAATGTGGACATGAATGGTCTGCGTGATTTGGGCGACCAGTTGAAAGAAAAGCTGGGCGAAGGTGTGGTAGTGTTACTGTCTGACCAGAATGGCAAGGTAAATATGATTGCCATGGCTACGGATGGCGCTCTGCAGGCAGGCGCCCATGCAGGTAATCTGATGAAAGGAATTGCGCCGCTGGTAGGTGGTGGCGGCGGCGGACGTCCCAATATGGCGCAGGCAGGCGGCAAGAATCC
>CAZRZM010000141.1:0-8497 GCA_964604575.1 uncultured Acetatifactor sp. | reverse complement strand
AGCCGCCATTACCACGAATAATGACGGCTGCATGTAATGTAGTTAATCATTGAAGAGGTAGGCTGATTCTTCAGTTTCCCTCTGTTTATAAGAACTATAGCATATTATTTCAGAAATTTCAATATTAAATTACATATATATTATGATAAATTTCCGTTTGAAAATTAATTCGTGGGAAGCTGTGCAGCAACTTAATATATTCCATGCGTCTATGTTGATTCGATGCGCAAATGATGGTAAATTATATTTATAAAATTTTTGGAAAGGCGGTTCTTACATGAAAAACGAATATACGGTAACACAGAAAGTATATCAGTCCTGGGGAAGGGAGAATCAGACAAAAGGTGCACATCTTGTGTTTACCATAATATGGTCCATTTTTGCGGCGGGAATGCTTTGTCTGAATGTGTATGCAGGATGGAATGCTTTTGGTATTCTGATGCTGTTGTTCTGTCTGTATAGAGCTTTCCTGCGCAACGACGTTCTTGTAAGGGGACAGTATAAAAGGCTTTCCCAGACATATGGAACCACAGACTGGATGCGGAGTATTGATTTTGGGGAGGATGGGATTACGCTCAGTGACGGTAACATGTCTGTCAGATATGCCTACAAGGATATTACCGGATTTCGGGAGCAGGATAATAAAATATGGCTGGATGCCTCCAACAAGACGGTTATAAGGATGTATAAGGACTGTTTCGTTGACACCGATTATGAAACATGGAAAAACTGGATGAAGGAGCATGGGTGCGGTGCCTTGTCTGCTACGGAATCTGTGCCAGATTAAATAGGTATTTTTTATTTCTTACAATTTTCTAAAGATTTGGAATGCTGGCTTGAGATGTAGGATTTGAAATATTACAATAGTTAGCGAGAGGTATGTATTATGTCTGAAAAAATTATTATTGTGGATGATGAAAAAGAGATAGCGGATTTAGTCACTCTGTATCTGACCGGAGAAAATTATGAGGTGCACTGTTTTTATAACGGAACGGATGCAATGGAATATATAGACCACAATGAAGTGGATTTGGCGATACTGGATGTGATGCTGCCGGATACGGACGGATTTACCATGTGCGGCAGAATAAGGCAGAATCATTTGTTTCCTATTATTATGCTGACGGCAAAGGTGGAAGCCATGGACAAAATTACGGGGCTGAATCTGGGTGCGGACGACTATATCACAAAGCCTTTCCAGCCGCTGGAACTGCTTGCCAGGGTGAAGACGCAGCTTAGACGGTACAAGCAGTACAATCTGTCGCAGGATGCGGCAGAGCAGAATGATGAGATAGGCATCCGGGGACTGTATATTTCCAAAAAACTGCATAAATGTATGTTAAATGAGCAGGAAATAGTTTTAACCCCCATTGAATTTGACCTGCTCTGGTATCTGTGCAGACACCAGGGAGAGGTTATTTCTTCCGAAAAGTTATATGAAGAGGTCTGGGGGGAGAAATATCTTGACAGTAACAATACGGTGATGGCACATATTGCAAGAGTACGGGAGAAAATGAAAGAGCCCGCCAGAAAGCCGAAATTTATCAAGACCATATGGGGAGTGGGTTACACCATTGAGTAAAGCGGATAATTCAACTATTTTTGAGAGAAGTAATATTGTAAAAAAACTGATGACCCAGTATGTAGGCATATTGGGAGCATTTTTTCTGTTTCTCTATTTGTGTGTGATTGCTGCGGATATTATTCTGTCCAGAAAAATATGGTATGAGTATGAGCTTTTCTGGCCGCTGTTGCACTGGCTTCAGGAAAATGTGACCTTGCTTTTCCTGGTGATTGTTCTTGCGGGATGGCTGATGATTACCCTTGTTTTTGTGTTTCGGGCGCTATACTATCTCAGACAAGTGGTGGAGGCATCGGAAAGGCTTGCCATACAGGATGATACCCCGCTGCGTTTGTCTTCTTCCCTGAAAAAAGTGCAGGATGAGCTGAACCAGGTGCAGGAACAGTCCAGACGCAACAGGGAACTGGCGAAGGAAGCGGAGCGGCGGAAAAATGATTTGATTGTTTATCTGGCACATGATTTAAAAACGCCGCTTACCAGTGTTATCGGTTATTTGAACTTATTGTCCGAGGAACCGGATTTAAGCCCCGCACAGAGAAGTAAATTTATAGGAATTGCCCTGGAGAAAGCCGAGAGACTGGAGATACTGATAAATGAGTTTTTCGATATTACCAGATTCAGTTTATCTGCCATGTCAATTGAGAAGGAGCGTATCAATCTGTCCAGAATGATGGAACAGCTCGCCAGTGAATTTATGCCTGTGATGGCTGAGAAAGGACTTGAATGGAAGCTTAAACTGGAGAAAGATGTCTATGTTTTGTGTGACCCGGATAAAATGGAGCGGGTGTTTGATAATCTCATACGGAATGCTATCAATTACAGTTTTCGGGACACCAATTTACTGATGTATCTGCAGGACTGTGGGGATACGGTGCAAATCCAGATAGCCAACCATGGAAGAACCATTGCACCGGAGAAGTTATCCCTGATATTTGAACAGTTTTTCCGTCTGGATGAATCCAGGGCATCTGCCACTGGTGGAGCGGGACTGGGACTTGCAATCGCAAAAGAGATTGTGGAACTGCATGGCGGTACTATTCTGGCTGAGAGCAGGAATGAAATTATCCGTTTTACGGTGACTCTTTTTAAAGAACAGTGTTGAAAATATTCATAAACTCGTAAGAATTTCATAAGGGAAAGTACAAGAAAGATAAGTTCTGTTTTGTTACAATCAAAAATGTAAGGCAGAACTTTTTCTATGCAGAGTAATCTATTTTATGGAGGGGCTTTCCTATGGCGCAGAATGCAGAAGCAATTGTAGTGAGATACAGAGAAGAGGACAGACAGATGAATCAGGGACAGATAAAACGGGGACAGGCGCAGGTGATTCGGATGGATGGGGGGCAGGGAAACCGCCGTCCGGCAGACAGAAGCCGGATGCAGCAGAGACGGGTGGACGCAGAGCAGATAAACCGCCGTCCAGTGGACAGAAACCGGGTGCAGCAGAGACGGGTGGACGCAGAGCAGATAAACCGCCGCCCAGTGGACAGAAACCGGGTGCAGCAGAGACGGGTGGACGCAGAGCAGATAAACCGCCGTCCGGCAGACGGAAGCCGGGTGCAGCAGAGACGGGTGGACGCAGAGCAGGGAAACCGCCGTCCGGCAGACGGAAGCCGGACACAGCAACGCCGTATGAGCCGCGAGCAGGCAATGCGCATCAAAGCCCGCAGGAAGAGAGAGGCACAAATCCGCAGGAGAAAACAGATATTAGGTGTCATGTGTGCGGCGGTGCTTGTACTGATTGGGTATAATTTTTTTAACGGATTTTCGGGAAAAGCCACAGAGAGTGATATACAGGAGAATAATATATTAGAAAATAATGTCATGGACACCAATACATCTGATGTAGTTGCCAAAGTAGAGACAAGCCGTATTGTAGGAAATGCGTCGGATGTAAGCCATACAGTTCCAAAGATTTATGAAGGAAGTGATTTGGAGGCGGAGCTGCTGCGTCAGGCGCAGAGTTCGGAGGAATTCAGGCAGATATATGACAAGCGGACAGAGTATCCCGATATCCTGCTCCAGGCGTTGTGCAGCAATCCGGAAATGATGGACTATGTGCTGGGATTTCCGGATGCAGAAAAAGCTGCAGAGGGCGGACTTACCGAGGAAGAGAAAAGCGCATCATTTCCGCTGCTGATGCAATGGGATAAAAGATGGGGATATGCAGTCTATGGGGAAAGTTATATCGGATTGTCCGGCTGTGCGCCCACATGTCTTGCCATGGTAGTAAAAGCCCTGACAAATCAGAATGATGTGACACCTGCTACCGTGGCGGAGTATGCACAGAGAGAAGGATACTATGTGACCGGAACGGGAACCGCATGGAGTCTGATGACGGAAGGTGCCACCCATTTTGGGGTGTCGGGATGGGAAATCAGTTTGAGTGAAGAGACGGTATTTGGATATCTGCGGGCAGGGAACCCTATTATTTGCAGTATGCGGCCGGGAGATTTTACCACCCAGGGACATTTTATTGTGCTTGTGGGGGTAGAGGATGGAAAAATTATTGTCAATGACCCTAATAGTCAGGAGAGAAGTAACCTGCTGTGGGATTATGATACACTGGCAGGACAGATAAAGAACCTGTGGGCGTTTGAATAAAAAAGCTATTAGTATATTTTGTGGAATCGATGCTGTGATGAAAATCTCATCACAGCATTTTGGTTTCTGCAGAACAAAAAACATATGTCGACTTTCTATTATTGGGTGGTTATGGTATAATAAACAAAAATTATGACAGAAGAAAGTTGGTATGGATGACAGTTTATATTTTAGGTATTGCAGTGATTATTATATTATGTATTGCGGCGGAGAAGTTTTCGGATAAATTCGGAATGCCTGCGTTGATTCTGTTTATGTTTATCGGAATGTTATTTGGCAGTGACGGTATTTTGAAAATCCAGTTTGACAATTACGCATTGACAGAGATGGTTTGCTCCATTGCCCTGGTATTTATCATGTTTTACAGTGGTTTTAATACGAAATGGAGCGCCGCCAGACCGGTGGCAGGTCCTGCAATCGCTTTGTCCACTATAGGAGTTGTGATTACAGCAGGTGTCACTACTCTTTTATGTAATCTTATATTGGGTCTGACTGTGCAGGAAAGCTTTTTGATTGGCGCTGTTTTATCTTCCACAGATGCGGCAAGTGTGTTTGCCATACTCAGGAAGAAAAAGCTGAATCTGAAGGACGGTACGGCATCTGTTCTGGAAGTGGAGAGTGGAAGCAATGACCCCATTGCCTATATGCTGACGATTATTGCCATAAGCTTAATGGGAGCATCCGAAGCGGGAAATGTGGCGCTTACGATTCTGTTACAGATAGTGATAGGAATTGCAGTGGGTATTCTGGTTGCTGTGTTTTCTGTCAAAATTACAACGAAGACCAATATCGTTTCGGATGGACTGGACACCATTTTTATGATTGCCATGGTACTGGTCTGTTACAGTCTGGCAACCATATTGAAGGGAAATGCTTATTTAAGTCTGTATATTTGCGGAATTATTCTGGGAAACAGTAAAATCAGCAATAAACAGACTTTGATTCCGTTCTTTGACGGTGTTACAAGTCTTGCCCAGATTCTTGTATTTTTTCTGATAGGTTTATTAAGTTTTCCCCACCAGATGCCCCGGATGATACCCATGGCATTATTGATTGTAATGATACTTACCTTTGTTGCAAGACCGATAGCGGTATTTTTGATAATGCTTCCATGCAGATGCAGAATCAGACAGTGCCTGCTGGTTTCCTGGGCGGGGCTGAGGGGCGCATCTTCGTCGGTTTTTGCGATTATGGCAGTGGCGGCGGGTATTACCATGAGACAGGATTTGTTTCATATTGTATTTACAGTAACTCTGTTCTCTGTGGCAATTCAGGGAGGTTTGCTGCCCTTTGTGGCTCATAAACTGAAGATGGTTGATGATGAGGTGGATGTCAGAAGGACATTTAATGATTATCAGGAGGAAAAATCCTTACAGCTTATGCGGATGTTTATTCCCAGGGAACATAGCTGGGCAAATAAGAAAGTAAAAGATGTGGCAATGCCCCATGGTTCACTTGCAATTATGATAAAAAGAGGGGACGAAACCATTATCACAAAAGGAAATACAGTGATTCTGCCGCAGGATACGGTTATCTTAAGTGTACCGCCCTATGTGCCCTCCGAAGACGAGCAGTTAGAGGAAATCATGGTGGATAAACAGCATAAGTGGTGTAATAAAAGGATTGGTGAACTGAATCTGAAAGAGGATGAACTGATAGCCCTGATTCTGCGGGCTGGTGAGACTATTATTCCCCATGGCAAAACAAGGATTCATGAGGGCGATATGGTGGTAGTCTATCGATAGCAGGGGAATTACCAGTGGTATGGGTGCAGAAAACAGTAATCAAAGAGATAACACAAAATGAGAAAAGGAGTATTGTGCCAGTATGAATACGATGAAATTTGACACAGCAGATTTACAGTGGACAAGAGAACCCAAAGCGTATTCGATTCAGGAGAATCGGGTGTTGATTACAACGGAGCCGGGGACGGACCTCTGGCAGAGAACCTATTATGGGTTTCAGAATGACAATGCGCCGGTGCTGCAGATGTCTACAGATGAGAAGTATTTTTCTTTTGTGGTAAAAACGGAATTTGCCAGCAAACGCCGTTTCGACCAGTGTGGTATTGTAATGTATCTGGACAGTGAAAACTGGCTGAAAGCATCCATTGAGTATGAAAATGATGAATACCAGCGTCTGGGCAGTGTGGCTACCAATCATGGCTATTCCGACTGGGCAACCACCGACATTCCTGCTTCCGTGAAGTCTATGTGGTATCGTTTCAGCCGCAGGGAGTCGGATTATTGTATAGAGTGCTCCCAGGATGGCATTCATTTCAAACAGATGCGTATCTGTCATATGTGGGAGGGTGCAGAGGAAATCCGCTTCGGTATCTATGCCTGTTCCCCGGAAGAATCCTCTTTTGAAGCCGTATTTTCCGATATGGAAATTACGGAATGCAGGTGGCTGGAGCATAAATAACGAAACAGAGAAAACGTATTATCAGGAGATTATGGGAATAAATTTTATGGGACTAAAAGAGCGTATGACGCACTGGAAATTTTAGATTGTAAACTATAGGGAGTGACAAGATGTTAAAAAACATACTTAGAAACAAATATATCAGACTGGCGGGACTGGTACTGGCGGTAATACTCATTTCTCTGCTGTTCAATAATTTATTGCAGGAGGGCTCGAAATACCAGGGTGTCAGAAGCACCATTAATGGCACGTTTCTGCCGATTGTCGGTGGATTTATACTGGCTTATCTGCTCAATCCCGTTATGAAATGGCTGGAACACTGGATATTTATGCCGTTTGCCAAATTAATTTTCCGGAAAAAGGATAAAGAGCGCAGACGGAAGAAATTATCCAGGGCATTGGGGGTAATTACTACTATCATTTTGTTTATTGTACTGCTGGTGGGCGGGCTGTGTATTGTAATTCCCCAGATATATGTATCCCTTACGAAGATTGTCAGCGATGTGCCAAGGTATTATGGAGAACTGGAGAAAATGCTGACACGTTTTCTGGAGGATAACAAGGAAGTTAGCAAGTATGTATTGAACCTGCTGGATAATGCTTACATTCAGTTCATGGGGTATGTAAATAATGTGATTCTCCCCAACATGGACGAAATTGTAAAAGGAATTACGACGGGAATCATCGGCGGAATCAAAACGGTATTTAATATTGTTCTGGCTATTATTATTTCCACGTATGTGCTGTTTGAGAAAGAGAAGCTGATTTCCTATGGAAAGAAGCTTACTTATTCCTATTTGAGCAGAGAACATGCCAATGCGCTGCTTTCGGGCGTGAGATATATAGACAGGGTGTTTGGCGGATTTATTAATGGTAAGATTATTGACTCTTTTATTATTGGTGTTCTGTGCTATGTGTTTATGACAATATTCCGTTTTGACTATGCTGTTTTAATCAGTATTATTATTGCGGTGACAAATATCATTCCTTATTTTGGTCCTTTTCTCGGCGCCATTCCCAGTATTCTGCTTCTGCTTATGATAGAACCCAGGCAGGGTCTGATTTTTGCCATATTTATACTGATTCTGCAGCAGTTGGATGGAAATGTGATAGGACCTTTGATTCTGGGAGACCGTTTAAAATTATCAAGTATGTGGATTTTGATTGCCATTCTGATAGGGGGCGGTCTGTTTGGTGTTGTGGGCATGATACTTGGCGCTCCTACGCTGGCATGTATTTATGCGCTGTTGGGGAAGGATACGAAAAAACGGCTCAGTGACAAGAAACTTCCGGTGGAGAGTGAGGAGTATCTGATGCTGGATTCGGTAACAGAAGAGATGGAAGTAAAACATTTTCCATCGGAATAAGGAGATGGGATATAACCTATAGGTATAAACTAATAAACGAAACGAGACTTCTGACAGGGTCTCGTTTTTTTATAATAAGTATAACAAGGAAAAAAATGCTACCGGCAGGATGTAGGCTGTAAAATTCAATAATTCCGGACGGACTTCGGCATATCGCAGCAGGCAGCGAAAGAGCTTTGTGCAATATATAAGAGGAATAAATCAGGCTCCTTTGTGGAAAAATAAGTATTATTTTTTCATGGAGATAAGCATATGTTTCATTCTTTTTATGGCTGGTATTTGAAATGTCAGTCGGATACACAGACTTTAGCGGTAATACCTGCCGTTCACAACACAAAGGACAAACGTACCTGTTCTATTCAGGTTATTACGGATAATGATTCATGGACAGTTACGTTCACGGCAGATTCATTTCGACGGACAAGAAGGAATATCTTTATTGGAGAAAACCGATTCGGTGAAAAAGGTATTTATCTGGCAATACACACACAGCAGCTAACCATTAGAGGAAAATTGGATT
>CAZRZM010000140.1:0-8571 GCA_964604575.1 uncultured Acetatifactor sp. | reverse complement strand
AATAAATTTTTCACACAAAAATTTGTGCTTGCGCCCAAATTTTCAGGTTGCAGCAGGAATGGAGATTAGAAAGAGAATGAATTATCAATGGTATCCCGGTCATATGACAAAGGCAAAGCGTATGATGCAGGAAAATATCAAGCTGATTGATTTAATTATAGAACTGGTGGACGCCCGCATACCATTAAGCAGCAGAAATCCTGATATTGATGAACTGGGCAAAAACAAAGCAAGAATTGTACTGTTAAATAAATCCGATTTGTCTGACCCGGCGCAGAATAAGAAATGGATGAGCTATTTTCAGGAGCAGGGGGCATATGTGCTGGAAATCAATTCCAAATCCGGCGCAGGAATCAAGGCGATACAGGGTATGGTGCAGGAGGCATGTAAGGAGAAAATTGAGAGGGACCGCAGGCGTGGTATTGTCAACCGTCCGGTGAGAGCCATGGTGGTGGGGATCCCCAACGTAGGTAAATCCACATTTATCAATTCTTTCGCAGGAAAAGCCTGTACCAAGACCGGGAATAAGCCGGGTGTCACAAAAGGCAAACAGTGGATTCGTCTGAACAGGAATCTGGAGCTGCTGGACACACCGGGAATCCTCTGGCCAAAGTTTGAAGACCAGGAAGTCGGTATGCGTCTGGCATTTATCGGCTCCATGAATGATGAGATAATCATTATGGATGAACTGGCATGTGATTTGCTGGAATATTTACGTACAGCATATCCCCAGTCACTGTCTGACAGGTATGGAATCGAAGATGTGCAGTCCGGGAAAGCTGTGGATATCCTTTCGGCAATTGCCGAGAGCAGAAAATGCTATACAAAGGGACAGAATCTGGACTTGGAGAAAGCCTCCGCAATAATAATAGATGATTTCCGGAGTGGCAGGCTGGGACGTATTACATTGGAACAACGATAGGAGAAGACATAAAGCTATGAATAAAGTATTAAAAGAGTTGCTGAGTACAGGGGTATACCTGTTAGTTGTACTATTGATGACATATCTGGTAATTCACTATGTAGGGCAGAGAACGGAAGTAGATGGGGAGTCCATGGAAACCACATTATCTGACGGCGACAATCTGATTGTGGATAAAATTACATATCGTTTCAGCGACCCCAAGCGGTTTGATATTATTGTATTTCCTTTCAAATATGAGGAAAATACTTATTATATCAAACGAATTATAGGGCTTCCGGGGGAGACGGTACAGATTGATGACAAGGGAAATATCTATATCGATGGGGAATTGTTAAAGGAATCCTATGGCAGGGAGATTATTCGCACTGACACTATCGGAAGAGCCGGAGAGCCGGTGGTACTGGGCGATGATGAATATTTTGTGATGGGAGATAACCGGAATAACAGCAGTGACAGCCGGACGGAAGCAGTAGGTAATATCAACCGCAAGGATATTGTGGGAAGAGCATGGCTGCGTATCTGGCCGTTCAGTAAATTTGGAGTTTTGAAACATCAGTAAAAATCGAGAGAGGTTGAAAATGTCGGTTATGAAAAATACGAATGAGATAAAGAAACACTTTCAGGCAGCTTGTACAGATGAGCTGCCTGAATTTATAGAAGAATATAAAAATGACGAGAGAGCGGGGGTTCAAAAGCTGGTTGCATCTGCCCGTAAAAGGCTGGATGAATTGCAAAAAGAAAAGGAAAGAATAGAAGCACTTAAGATATATGAGCGCAAATATAGTGATTACCAGTTTATCTGTGGCATCGATGAGGTGGGAAGAGGTCCCCTGGCAGGACCTGTGGTGGCAGGCGCTGTTATCCTGCCCAAAGATTGTGACATTTTGTATATTAATGATTCCAAAAAGCTGACCGAAAAAAAAAGAGAAGAGTTATATGATGTTATCATGGAAAAAGCGGTTTCCTGCGCCGTGGGATATGCATCCCATGAGAGGATAGATGAAATTAATATTCTCCAGGCGACCTATGAGGCGATGAGGGAAGCCATTGGAAAACTTTCCCCCGCACCGGATATTCTGCTGAACGACGCAGTTACAATACCCGGAGTGGATATCAGACAAGTGCCTATTATAAAAGGCGATGCGAAAAGTATTTCCATCGGTGCCGCCAGTATTATTGCAAAAGTGACAAGGGACCGGCTTATGGTGGAGTACAGTAAAATATACCCCGAATATGATTTTGCGGGCAACAAAGGATATGGAAGCGCCACCCATATAGAAGCATTAAAAAAATATGGAGCCACCCCCATCCATAGAAAAACATTTATTAAAAACTTTTTGTAACAGCCATGAAATAATGACAGATTAAGAAAGTGAAGCAGGCATGAAAATAAGTGATTTTCTTCGAGGAGAAACGAAAAAGACAGACGCAGACCAGACAGCGCATATGACGCCGGCAAGAACTGCCCGGATGAACCAGCAGATTCGTTCCCTGGTACCGGGGCAGACCCTGCAGGGAGAAGTATTGTCCAGAAACGGCAGTGAACTGCAGATTAAGGTATCAGAGGATTTTATCCTTAATGCGAAGCTGGACCAGAGCCTGAATATTGAAATCGGTAAAAACATGACCTTTGAAATAAAAAACAACGGAAGTCTGTTGACACTCAGTCCTTTGTTTACCAACACTGCCATGGATGCCAATTTATTAAAAGCACTGGATATGGCATCCCTTCCCGTCAACCAGGATACGGTGGAGATGGCGAGACAGATGATGGAGGGCGGACTGTCCATTGACAAAAATTCCATGCAGCAGATGTACCGGGAAGTCAACACTTATCTACAGGCGGAAGTGGTTGACCTGGTTCAGTTACATATGCTGTCCATGCCGGTGAACGAAACCAATGTCAACCAGATGGTTTCCTACCGCAATCTGAATCATCAGCTTTTAAATGGAATGAGTGAGGTGCTGGACAATCTGCCGGAGGTATTTTCTCACCTGATGGAAAATGGCAATGTACAGGAGGCGGTGGAGCTTTATGAGAATATTCTCAATCTACTGTCGGAGACGAATGCAGAGGGAATCATGGCAGGAAATACCGGAGTGGCTGAAAATGGCGGGATGTCCGGGAATGTACCGGAAGACGCCGGTGCGCAGGCATCTTCCGGTACGGTGGTGTTTCAGGATATTGTGGGGGAAGAGAATGGCACCGGAGTCCAGGATACCATAGGAGTTGGGGACTCCATGGGAGTGCAGGGCATGGTGGTGTCGCCGGAGGCAGTGGCTGCAGAAGCAGTGTCCATAGGAACAGAGGATGTTTTAGAACTTGTACGTACTGCCGGGGATGGGGAAACTGTGGAGGGACAGAACCCTTCTGGGACAGCAGAGATTCTTACTGATAAGGGAGAGATTAGGGCGAAGTTTCAGGAGATAGCCTCCACATTGGCTGACAGAAATGTGTCAGGACAGCAGCTTGGCAGGATGATAAAACCTTTGTTGCAGCAGATACTGGAGCAATGGACCATTCGCCCCAAGGAGGTTGCGGATGCCAAAGCAGTGGATAAATTGTATCAGAGACTGGAGCATCAGTTAAAGGGCCTGACACAGGCTCTGGAGAATGCCAGACAGACAGACACACCTGTTTATAAGGCGACTGCCAATCTGTCACAGAATCTGGATTTTATGCAGCAGGTCAACCAGATGTATTCCTATGTACAACTGCCGCTTAGATTACAGCAGGGAAACGCCCATGGGGATTTGTATGTCTATAGCAATAAAAAGCATTTAGCCATGCAGGAGGGGCAGATTAGTGCACTTCTGCATCTGGATATGGAGCATTTAGGTCCGGTGGATGTTTATGTGGCAATGAATTATGAAAAAGTAAGTACAAAATTTTATGTCCGGGATGATGAAATGCTGGACTTTCTGGAAGAACATATGGATATTTTGACAAAACGGCTCAAAAACCGGGGCTATGACTGTAATCTTTCCATGCAGGTAAGGGAGCAGGGGGGAGAGACCTCTGGCGGAATCAGGGAACTGTTACAGCAGGAGAATCATGTGCCGTTGTCGGAATATGCTTTTGATGTGCGTACCTAGACAAATGCAAGCACAAATTTTCAGGCTGCAGCAAGAATGGAGATTAACATGGAAGAAAAAAAGAAAAAGGTTAAGCAGGCGATTGCGCTGGAATATAATCCATCAGAGGACGCGCCGAAAGTCATTGCCAGCGGACGCGGAGTGCTGGCAGAGAAAATTATTGAGAAAGCCAAAGAGAGTGAAGTGCCCATACATAGGGATGATAAGCTGGCGGACACCCTTTCCCGTCTGGAAATCGGTGATATGATACCGCCGGAACTATATGAAGTGGTGGCAGAAATTTTGATTTTTGTGGATTCCATGGACAAATTAAAAAGCAAAGTGGGGAACAGCAGAGGTAAGTAATTGAATAAGCGAAAAGTAGGAGCCGAGAAGGAAGCGCTTGCAGCAGATTATCTGGAAAAAGCAGGTATGCGTATTATAGAGAGAAATTTCCGGGCAAGACAGGGTGAGATTGATTTGATAGGATATCACAATCAGTACCTTGTTTTTGTGGAGGTCAAATTTAGAAGTACTTTGTCAAAGGGAAGTGCCCTGGAGGCGGTTGGACCCGCGAAACAAAGACAGATATGTAAGGTGGCAGATTATTACCGTTACCGGCACAAATTGGGGAGCGCAACCATGGTCCGCTATGACGTGGTTGCTGTTCAGGGAGAGGAAATTACATGGATTCAGAATGCCTTTCCCCATATTTATATCAGGGGTTAGTGTGAGAAGAAGTTGTAGTATGGAGGTGGAGAATGTACCGGATAGAGCGGGATTACCGGGCAGGCGGTCAGGTGATACAGCAGAACAGTTTTGGAGATATGGAGTATTTAACCTTTCCCCTTTTAGAGAAAACAGGGCTGGTGTCTCATCTGTTTACAACAAGAACAGGCGGTGTCAGTGAAGGAATTTACAGCTCATTGAATTTAAGTTTTCAGAGAGGCGATAATAAGCAGAGTGTGCTGACGAATTATGAGCGTGTTGCCAGAGTGCTGGGATGCAGGGTGGAGGATATGGTGGCATCCCACCAGACCCATACCACCAATATCCGCAGGGTGACAGGAGCAGACGGCGGCAAGGGAATTGTGGTGCCGAGGGATTATGAGGATGTGGACGGATTAGTCACCAATGAACCGGGACTGGTGCTGGCTACTTTTTATGCGGACTGTGTGCCTCTCTATTTTGTGGATGTGCGCAACAGGGCGGTGGGTCTGGCGCATTCCGGATGGCGGGGAACCGTTGGTGGAATGGGCGGCTGCATGGCACAGCGGATGTACCGTGAATTTGGCAGCCTGCCAAAGGATTTGTATGTGGCAGTGGGACCATCTATCTGCCGTAGCTGCTATGAAGTGGGAGAAGAGGTGGCGGAAGCTTTTGAGGAAGTCTTTCAGGATGCAGGTGCTGTGATAGAGGAAATTGTGGAGGCAGGAATCTACCATCATAAAGATGTGGTGGCTCCGGGTAATAAGCCCGGTAAATACCAACTGGATTTGTGGCTGGCAAATGTGGTTATTCTATGCAGGGCAGGAATACCCACAACGCAGATTGCAGTTACGGATATCTGTACCTGCCACAATCCGGGGTATCTGTTTTCCCATAGGGCAAGCAACGGACAAAGAGGAAATTTAGGAGCTTTTTTAAAGTTAAAAGAATCTTAATAATTTTGGTAGGTAGCATTTAATTTTTTCCTGATATAAATGATAGGTAATTTAATGGAAGAGGAATGGTGGCAGAATGACTAATATACTGGTTTGTGATGATGATAAAGAGATTGTGGATGCTATAGAGATATATCTGAGCCAGGAAGGATATCGTATTTTTAAGGCTTATGACGGCGAGCAGGCCATAGATATTTTACAGAAGGATGAGATACATCTTTTAATTATGGATATTATGATGCCGAAGCTGGACGGCATTCGTGCTACTTTGAAAATCAGGGAGTACAGCAGTATTCCCATTATTATGCTGTCCGCCAAATCGGAGGACACGGACAAGATTCTGGGATTGAATATCGGAGCGGATGATTACATTTCCAAACCTTTTAACCCTTTAGAGCTGGTGGCGCGCGTCAAGTCCAATCTGCGCCGTTATACCTCACTGGGAAGTCTGAACCAGAGTGGTAAGGCTGTTTATCAGGTGGGAGGACTGGTGATTAATGATGAGACCAAGCAGGTAATGGTGGATGATGAGGTGGTTAAAATGACGCCCATCGAATATAATATTCTGCTGCTTCTGGTGAAGAATCAGGGGAGGGTTTTCTCCATCAACCAGATATATGAAAGCATCTGGAATGAAGATGCCATTGGGGCGGATAATACGGTTGCAGTGCACATTCGTCATATACGTGAAAAAATTGAAATCAATCCCAAAGAACCACGCTATTTAAAAGTAGTCTGGGGAGTGGGATATAAAATAGACAGGCAGGACAATTAATATGCAGAAACCGACAATGAAACGACTGGGGCTGGGATTTTTACAACAGATGGTTGCCTTATGTATTTTTGTGGCAGTGGCAGGTCTGGTATTTAATGCTTATGTGTCAGTGGATTCCCTAAACGGTACCCAAATATATGAGGTGGAGCCATTTCAGTCCGAACGGGTTTTTGAGGAGTCAGAACTTTTTGACAATATTTTCCGTACGGCCGTTTCTGATGTCACAAGACTGGTGGTTATCAAGGGACTGGTTGAAACAAATGGAGAGTTTGACGGAAAAAAGCACATTGATGTGACAGAGTATGCCGGCAGAAAAGGTGATGGCAATGATTGTCCGGTTACAGCAGTTTATGAATTGGACGAGCTGGTTAAATGGGGAATTTATGGTGTGCAGTATACCACCCGTACTATGAGTATGGCTGATTTTGTCCACTATTTCGGGGATGCAACCATGCCCTGGAATTTTGCGCTGGATGAAAATGGACAGCTTTATTTCAAAGGTTTTTATAGAAACAGCTATGAAGATATTTCTGAGGAAGAGTGGGAATTGATTGACAATACTGGGTTATGGGATGAATGGCTTGCCTATTCGGATGAGCAGCTTGAGGATATGGTTTTTTCTTATATTGTGGCCCAGGTTCCCGATAATATCCATATGTCCAGAGAGGAAGACGGTATTCTCAATGTCTATTTTGATATGGTGAATTTCCGCTATGAGACCGTGGACAATGAGAAGCAGTTGTTTGCATATGCAGATAACTGGGTGGATTATATGAAGCTGCAGAACAATCTGGTGGCAACCATAGAGAGTCTTGCCAGCAATTATCAGCAGTACCAGAAATGTAACAGCATATATCAGGAAGGAAACAGTAATCTAAAATATCTCATACGCATGATGACGGAGGAAGGTGTTTTAAGCACCTTTACCAATGTGGAGGAGCTGAAGGATAAGAGTGAAAATCAAATAACAGAGGAATTTCTGGAGTACAGGAAGTATTTTATTTATTATCCTGACAGCCTGGAATTTACCGGCACTACCGGTCTGACAGAACAGGATATGTCGGAGTATCTGAAACAATATGATTATGCTTATCCTGAGACGACTCACATATGGATAGGAGTAGATACGGACTATTCCGTAGAGAGCGATGATTTCTATATTGCATATGCGGTATTTCGCAAGATTGTACCAAGTGCCAACCGTCTTGTGATAGCTATTATTATTCTGGGGATAATATGGCTGGCTGCGGGGGTATACTTAACGATTAACGCAGGTGTGGCTTATGATGAAAATGGAGAAAAGGTTATTTTTTTGAATCCGGTGGACCATATCTGGCTGGAAGTGGTGGTAATATTAAGTATTCTACTAATCTATGCCGGATATCTTGGGTTTGGCAAATTACTGGAAGTGGCAGAGAATGTTTATATCAGCCATACAGAGATTCTGGGATTCAGCCTTATCAGATTTTATAAATATGCCTCTTTTGGTATTTATGGTTTTCTGGCAAGTATGTCTGCCTGCTTAATCTGGTACAGTCTGGTGCGGAGGGTAAAAGCGGGAAGTCTGTGGAAGGACAGCTTTCTTAACTGGGTGATTGGCAGTATCAAAAAAGGTGTCTACTTTGTAGTGTCCCATGGAAATTCCGCTATTAACACATTGATTCCCTATAACTTTTTCCTGCTGGTGAACCTTATCAGCATTGTTGTTCTGTATCTGATGAGAAACCAGATGATAGTAGCTCTGCTTATCATGATATTTATTGTGGTATTTGACGGACTGGTGGGCATGTCTATTTTTAAAAATAATGCAGAGCACCGGGACATTGTGGAGGGCATTAAGAGAATCCGGGACGGGGAAGTGGAGTACAAACTGGATGTTAACGCGCTGCATGGCACCAACAGAGAGATGGCGGATGCTGTGAATAATATCGGTGAGGGTATCCGTAAGGCGGTGGACACCAGTATGAAGGATGAACAGATGAAGACAGATTTGATTACAAATGTGTCCCATGATATTAAAACTCCCCTGACCTCCATTATTAATTATGTGGATTTGCTGAAACGCCTTAAAATAGATGAGGAACCGGCAAAAGGGTATATTGATGTGCTGGACAGTAAATCCCAGCGGTTAA
>CAZRZM010000139.1:0-8588 GCA_964604575.1 uncultured Acetatifactor sp. | reverse complement strand
ATATATCCAAATCATCAAACGTAAAATTTCTGCGATATGATGATGGCTGTGAATTTTCATTATTACAATATGATACCATTTTTATGATGTTTCCATTCTTTTTCATCAGAGTAACTTCACATTTAATATTATCTCCATACTGTTGCGTAAGAATTTTATGTATACTTTCACAGACATAAAATGCATATGTCTGAAAATCTGCAACGTTGTCAAATACTCTTTTATTAACTGCTTTTTTATCCTCTATACATTTGTTGGCTAAATTATTCAGTCTAAATATATTCTTGGTAAACTTTTCATTTATAGAACGGTGTTCCAGATAACACTTATACATCATGTTCAAATTGTCACTTGTTTTCATCTGGCTCTTTTTGATTATTACAGAAATAATATTAAAAATAACAATTAAGAAACCTATTAAAATAGTTATGCTCCACCATGACATTGTATCTTTATAGTTAGTACACCAGACTGATATTACCACAGGTAAAAATATATTAATCACTGCATTAAAAATATCACTGGTAAAGAATTTAATAAATAGAATTTTGCATAGTTTAATACCTGAAATTTCTTGCCCCATAGTTATTCCCCCAATTACCAATAATATAATAGACATTATATACCAATAATTGACAAAATACTACCCTAAACCTTTGTTCTTCCTATTACTCCTCAGTCCAGGCAGTAGTCCCGGATTTCTCCAGGACTCTGTACCGCCTAATCTGTCCGGTTATCTTTTTCCAAGATTCTGTATAACCCTGTTGGGCAGTTCCCTGATGATTGCCTTTGCAAAACCGTCCACATTCTGCACTTCATGGAGATGGATGTCACCAATGCTGACAGTAATATTGTTGTCCCTATTGACTGCCATAATATCATCTTTGGGTGCCCGCATTTCAGGCATCTGTACCATGTCTGCAAAACTGGGCATGACAGCCTGTATTCTGTTTTTCCATTCATCCATGGTAAAATTCAGGTTTCCGATAACTGATCTGGCAAGTGCCATGGAATCAGACTGTGTAAGCTTACCTGCATTGTCAAGCATCCTCTCTGTTTCGGAAGCCTTGATTACAGTTTCCCCACCTTCCATATTTATTAAGGATGGTTCTGTCACAAGGGACACGTTGCCGTCATTGTCAATGTAGGTTTCAGTGCCTTCCTCGCCCACAAGGTTTAAACCTGGTTTGGCATTTTTTGTACCTGATGCGTACTTCTTAATAGTAACCTGATGACTTGCCGTTGTGGCGGCATATCTGTTTAAATCTTTTGATGCTTCTGACTGGGTGCTGTATGCACCTGACAGTCTCTTGCCAGTAGTTCTGTCATAGATATACCACTTTTTATCCCCATCACCGTCTTTATCATTGTCAGTGGATGTTTTCTTGTCCTTACTGTCACTGTTGGTGTCAGGTGTACCAGATGAAGGAGCTGATGGTGCGGAAGTGGAAGTACCTTGTGATGTTTTTGTATTCCGGGATGCCTCAAGCTGTGCCTTTGCGGATTCCCATGCCGCGTCCATGATGGCTTTCTGTATGGAAAGATATTCATCTTTGAAGTCATTCAGTACATCCAGTCTGCCATCAAGTATCTGGCTTTCATAGTCAGCACCGAGAATCTGTTTTGCAAGCATGTCATTCTGGATATTTTCATATTCATCCGCAACGGAAGACCACTGTTTTTTATACTCCTCCAGACGGTCTATGATAATCTGGAGCTGTTCTTTCTCAGTGTCCATGGCTTCCTTCAGGGCTTCCTGCTGTTTTTCCACTTTTTCAATGGCTTCGTCTATTCTGGCAAGTTCCATGTCCAGTTTTGCTTTTCTGGCATCGTCCTCTGCATCACGTACCGCAGAAGCATCCGCAACATAGATTTTGCCTTTTTCAGCGGTGTAGAGTGCAATGGTTCTCTGGTTCTGTGCCCTCTGGAGATTATATAATGCCTCCTCCAGTGCCTTCTGTCTGTCCAGTTCGTCATTCTCGTCCTGGAGGATTTCTTTCTGCTTTTCGTGGTATTCGATTACAGTGTCAAGGTATTCAATCTGGGAGTTGTAGTTCTCCTCGATTCCATCCATTTTTTCCTTAATGGAGTCAATTTCTTTGTCAAGCCTTTTTGTAACCGCATCTGCCACCCTGTCCAGTATGGATTTCTGTGTTTCCAGCATCTGTCCCACATAGTCGTGGTATTCCTTTGCAGATATCTTTCCGGTGTCAAACATGTTTTTAAGATAACTGGACACTTCATCTGCATAGGTTCTGTAGTCGATTCTGCCCGATTCAAGGGATGCCTTCATGTATTCCATGTAGGAATCTGTCTGGTCTTTGGCAGTGTCTGCGGCTTCCTTGGATGCTTTTTCAGCGTCTTTTTTTACCTTGTCCACAGCGGATTTGTAGCTGGAACCGCCTTCATATTTCACGGTTGGCTTGAAATTCAGCACATCATTGCGTGCTTCTTCGGCTGCTTTCTGCATTTCTGCGGCAATGGCAAGTGCTTCATTGGTACGTCCATTGTCCCTGGCATCTTTATATCTTGCTTCCAGTCCTGCAAGTTTTCCGACTGCCTTTGAGGTAATGCCCGCTGCATTCGCCATGGCAAGGAGGTTGTTGATGTCCTCGCTTGTGTCAATGGAAATGTCATTTACACCCATTTTGCTGAGTTTCAGTGTAAGAAGTGCACTGGATGTGATGCCGAGCTGTTCCGCTTCGTCAACCAGTGACTGGATTTCCCCATAGGTGGCATTCTGCAAGTCCATGGTTGACAGTTTTGCAAGGTACTTTGCTTCCGCATCGGTTTTGACGTTACTGGACAGTGCTTCACATACCGCAGCCTGTTCCTTTTTGGCACTGGTCAGATATTCCGTGTTTGCCCTGAGCTGGTGTTCCACAACTTCAAGCGCATTGGCAACACCCATCTGTTCCAGCATGACAATGGTGGCTTCCTTTGTCTCTTCCGTGAGGTTTTTCATGATACTGTTTCCGTCAGCATCCTTTGCGGAATAGATGTAGGATGTCACAAGTTCGTCAAATGCGGACTGGCAGGCTTCCAGGTCATCGGGGGCATTGGATACTGTCTTTATGAAACTGTCATAGGAATCACCCATTTCCCCGAATGCTTCCGTAAATTTTTCGTTGTTGAGGATGGAAGACCAGTCAAAGTCCTCCTTGTTGTGGATGTCCGTGTAGATTTTGTCAAGCTGTTCAAAACCTTCGGTGAGGGACTGGATTTGGGAGAGGATGGTGGGGAAGGATTTTGGAAAGTTTATCCTATTTACTTTTTTAAGTTCTTTTTCAAGTGGCTCACTGTAATAACCTTCAAACTCAGGGAGCGTCGATAAATAACTGTTAACCGCATCTGCAATCTCTTCTTCTGTCCCAATAAACTGTTCACTTGCCACTGCTGTATCTATCAGTTCCTGTTTAAATGTGTTAAACTCTTCTTCGGTCTTTGGAATTTCCCGTCCCTGCAGGGCTGTCAGCATTGTCTGTTGTGCCAGGTTTTCATTGAGGTTCTCGATTGCAGAACGGTAGGAATCCACTCCGGATTTCATTTCATTGTATCTGTTGTACACAGCCTTGAACAATGGATTTTCTGATAGTTCTTTTCCTGTAAATGCTTCGGAATCCCTCAGTACATTTACTGCATCCTCCAGTATTCTGAAGTTCTCCAGTGCACCTTCCACGGTTTTTCCATCACCAGTCAGGATTAATGAACCTCCACCCGAACCGTAAGTATCACCGCTTATAATTCCTGCTTTTTCAAGTTCCCTGAATGCCTTAACCGCACCTTTCCCCGCGGCAGTTATCATGTTCCTTGTTCCCAGCAAGTTGTTTTTTGCTGCTTTCAATAATTCTTCCCTCGCCGCATCAACTCCGGCAATCAGATCAATTTGCGAATCTTTCAGTGAATCAATGCTTACCTGTTTGATGGCATCTGATAACGAACCATACTTTGCAATTAAATCATCTATGCTTTCCCCTTCGATTCCCAGCTTTTTCAGTAACTCTGTCTGTGTGGTCATCAGGTCTTCTTTGGCATCTGCATCTGTTTTTACCGCCTCTGAAAGCATGATATATTTGTTTGCCAGTTCGGCAACCTCATCCCCCAGTGTGTTGGCTTCCCCTGCTGCTTCTTTGGCTTTGTCACGCATCTCTTCCAGCTTCTGGTTATGACTGGAAATTAAAGAGGTGACTGCACTTATGGCTATACTTATTGCCATTAATGTAATTCCTACCGGATTGGAGAGGAATACGCTCTTTATGACGTTTCTCAGTCCCACCATGGCTGCTTTTAAACTAAATGTACTTGCTGTCTGGGCATGGTTTGCCGCTGTCTGTGCGTTTGTTGTCCGGATAAGCCCCATTTCAGTAAGTTTCTGCACTGCCATTTCTTTTGTCATTCCTGACAGTTGCAGTATTCTGATTCTGTCCTGCTGTGTCAGTGACTTGCTGGACAGTACCTGTTTTAGCTGTGCATCTGTCAGTGTGTCTGTCAGTGATGCAATGCTTTTCAATGTTTTAAATCTTGTTCCCAGATTGCCCTCCGGGATATTATTGGCAAGCTTTAATGCTTTTCCGTACTTTTCAACAGACTTGGTGGCAGAAACAAATGCCATTGTTAAAGTTGTGAGGAGTTTGCCGACTTTAAGGAGTAACAGACCTTTAATCGTACCTTTTATAATACCCAGATTGTTTTCAAGCTCCAAAACAGCAGTTCCTACGTTTGCCAGTCCCTTTACTGTTTCACCATTTATAATATTGTTATAGGTTTCAGTGAGGGACACGCCGAACCTCTCCGTTGCCGCCTCTGCACTGTCAAGATAAATCTGGTACTCTTCACTTGCGGTTCCTGCGGCGTTTAATGATCTGTCTAAAAGTTCATTAGCCTCGGACATATTCTGGAGGATTGCGGAAATCTGGTTGCTTCTGTTTTTCCCTGCAATAAGGTCAAGCAGTGCGCTGGCATCCTTATCAGACATTTTATCGTAAACTTTTGCAATGTCATTATAAATATCGTATATGGAACGAAAGGTTTCCTCATCTTCTTCTAAAATAGAAATTCCACCACTACCGTCTATATTAGTCAATGCTTTGATCTTCTCTGCCAGGGTGGATGTGGACTCTATAACATCCTCAGTCTCTTCGCCCATTTCCTGAAGTTCTGCTGTACATCCTCTGATTCTAAGTGCAGATGTGCGGATTGCCAACGCTACCTTATTGGAATCCTGTACAGCCCTGTTGCCTGCACCGAGCAATGCAATAAATTCATCAATTGAAGTATTGGCATCATTCATAACCGAACCAACTGCCTGAATACCCTGGGCGACTTCTGCCTGTGTGATACTCGCGGTATTACCGATAAGATCAATACGATCATTAAGTGCCTGGGCTTTCTCTGCAAGCTGATCCATGTTATAACCGCCAATTTCAGTATATCCCTGCAGACCAGCCAGGAGTGCCTTGGAAGCATCTGTAGCAGACATATCTCCAACCTTCTCAAGCTGTACGGCGGCATCCGCTAATATTTCAGAATCAGCCAGATTGTATCCAGCCCTTGAAAAAGTTGTGACAGCATCTATATAGTCTTTTGTGGCAACAGCTAATTTCTTGGTCTTATCAATAACCTTGTCCAAGTAATCAGGAAACCCGCTTCTTGTAATCTCTGCATTTACACGTGATAAATCTGTCATGGACTTATCCAGTTCTTCTGCTTGTGTCCATGCGTTCCTCAGTTGATTGACTATCGCATATATAAAACTTGCACCGCTGAATAACTGTGTGTAACGGCTGATAGATGCCTTGAGCTTATCGCCCCATCTCAATCCTGCGTTGTTTGTGGCAACCAATTCTGTCTTAAAAGCGGACAACTGACCCCTTAATGCTTTCAATTCAGAGTTACTTTTGGCAATATTGGCTGAGTCTAATAACTCATTGTATTTTGCCCTCATCTCTGAATTATTAAACAGTTTGCTGTTGTTTCTCCCAAGAATCCTAATCTGGTTAAGAAGTTTCTGCCTGTCTATATCAAACCTTAACTGGACACTGTTGCTGTCTGCAACTTTCTGGGCATTGTTTACTGCCTGTCTGGCTGTGTCCTGTACACCTTTCGTATTAACTGAGGGTGTCACAGTAAAAGTATTATTGTTCAATCCCTTTAACTGGTTTTTGATGTTCTGTCTGGTTTTGGATAAATCCAATTTGCCAACCAGCTTGACATAAATATCTCCCAGAGTTTTTACATCGGTTTTGATCTGTTGCTTGCTTTTTGATTTCTGCAAGGAAGCAATCAAATCAAGAAAAAAGTTGTTTCCTTCTGCCATTATTTCCCTTTCTGACAATAGTTTTTTCTCTATTCAGTTGTTATTAATTTGATTTTGCAGCCTGGAATTTCATGCTGCTTTGAATAATTTAGATTTAATTGAATTATAAATATGTATGTGCTGGGTTAATAGTTGCTTTTGATTTGATTATTTTGCATAAACATCATTTAAAAATGTTTCAATCCTGTTACAGATATCTTCCGAGAACTCAATTTCGCCGTTTATCCATCTGTAATAGTAAGTATTACTGATATTAATGCGTTTACAGAACGCAATGACAGTTGCTCCAGTATCATCCAGAAAGGATTTTACCCGTTTCTTTAAATCCATATCTTTGTTTCCTTTCTTGTTTTTATTTAAAAATTGCTTTGTTAAACTGGCAATAAAATTTTTACATCACCGCACGGTGTGGGGAAACACCATGCGGCTTGTACCATTCAGAAGCGTGTGCGAGCGCGCTTCCTGATAACCCATATTGTGGAGAATACAGGCTTTTTGTATCATACAGCCTTCTTCCAAAAAGCTGTATGGTACATACTTGTTATTGTGGTTGTGTGCCTTGCGGAGCCAGCACACAAATGCGCCTTAGTGGAATCGGCGCAAATGCTGGTACAAGTTTTGAGGCTTGCACCAGCCTGTGGAGAGTGATTTATAGAAAACTGTATATACAGTGGTTTTAGCTGGCACAAAAGGTTTGTATGCTGGCAGCAATCTTCCACAATTCTATCCAGCCCTCTTGTGCCTTGATATCCACAACAATTTTGAGGAAGTGTATTACTGGACTTACGTTTCTCTCATACCCCTTCTCTCTGATAGAGATTATGAAACCTTAGTAAAATCAGTACTTCCAGCACTTTCTGCGGAACTTTTTTCAGTTTTTTTGAAACATGACATAAACTTCTTCTGGTCTTTATCATATAATACTGTCAAAAGCCTGTCACATATATCTCCATTTTGCATAAAAGCGTAAGCTATCAAAGAATACATAGTACTCTGGTTTATGGTAAGGTTTTCAAGTTTTATCATGCAGTTGTCAAACAGATTATCAACATCCTTTGAATAATCGCTTTTTGACATATCTAACTTTTTAACTTCCCTATCATATTCCTGAACAATAGATATCACCTTTTTATATTGTTTGCTGTCCCTAATTCTGTCAGTCTTGTACTGGAAAACAGTATTCAGGTTACAAGTATACGGCACTAATTCTTTATATTTCCTTAAATCAATCACATTCTTTTCAATAATATTGCTCAGAATTTCCATGGCACAGTTAAATTCCCTTATTTCAGATTCCTTGATTTCTTTTTTCTTCTTTTTTCCTGCATTCTTCTGTTCCTGCACTTTTGCGTAAAAAACTGGATATTCCTTTCCGTCTTCTGGCTGCATACAAGGAAGGCTGCTCAGCCTTGCCAATTCGCTGTTCACATTAACATCAAAAATACGCTTTGCAGAATCAATAGCAACCTGCGCCAGAACGGAACATATAATAAATATGTCTTCCAGTTCCTTACTCTTGCTTCCACCGTCATAATAATAGCTTAACGCCAACTGCGCAATATTACTCGCTTCCCCTATTGCATATTGTGAAGAAGAAATTTTACTGTCCATTTCAGCATACGATTTCATATCCTTTTTATATTCGCTACTGCCTATTAACCCTATATCATTAATAATGGTTGGGTATTTTAAATATGCTTCTTCTGCAATGTTTACAATGTCCGGCTGGTTAGTTGTATAAATGGAATCCGTATCTAGATCCTGTCCGTTTAAACGGCTTTGTACATCCGTACCAATTCCATTGATTATGATTACATTATTCCCCAACTCTGGAAAATACTTTTGTATTTCCTCCGAATAGGTATTTACCAGATGCACAATGTTATTTGGACTGTTATGCGGCGAACGGAATCCAGCCAGTCTCTCCCCATCCTTAAATCTTGTGGTATAACACTGGATACCGTTATCAATCTGCTTAAAGCATGGTTCTTCAAGAAAATTCTGTCCTGTAACTTTCATTAGCAAAGCAACCGGATTACCACAGATTGTAAGATTGTCAGCATATTGCAGAAGCTTCCCTAATTTTAATCTCTCATTCTTAAATTTGCTTATAATCCCATTCTTTTTTTTCTTGAAATATTCCGTATATTTAAAATTTTCATTCCACGCATCCAGTGCGACAAGAACATTATTGATACTGTATCTCAATGAGGCACTGGCTGCCAAATGTTCCATAAATGCCTTATGGCTTATTTTCAGGGCATTACAGAAG
>CAZRZM010000138.1:0-8615 GCA_964604575.1 uncultured Acetatifactor sp. | reverse complement strand
TCATCTCTGTTGTCCAGCCTGTTCTCCGGCGCCGCGTCGATTGTTCAGGCAATTATCTTTTTAGTTCTGGCATTTATTATCGCTTCCATTGTCAAGTCCCTTGTTTTCAAATTAATTGACAAAACCAAATTAAAAGACATTCTCGCAAAGCTTGACTCGGTAGACAAGCCCGACGGTGCAAAGCAGTTTATTGGTAAACTGGTGTTTCTGCTGGTATTCCTGCTCTTTGTTCCGGCTATTTTCTCCGCACTGGGCATGTCCAGCATCATTTCCCCGATTACCAATCTGCTGAATACGGTATGGGGCTACATTCCTAATATTGTGGCTGCGGCAATCGTAATGATAGTCGGCTCCCTGATTGCAAAACTGATTCGCCAGTTATTAATTCCGGTATTTGACAAACTGAATGTAAACAAGCTTCAGGAAAAAGCCGGAATTGAAGTTCCCGGCGCGGATAAGCTTTCCAACACTCTGGCATACATAGTGTATGTGCTGATTTTAATTCCTACCGTAATCATGGCATTAACGGTATTGAACATTAGTGTGATTTCCAGTCCTGCCGTAGGTATGCTCAATACGGTAATCGGATTTATTCCTAACCTTATCATCGGCATCATTATTATCATCATTGGCTGTATGCTTGCAAAACTGGCAGGACAGATTGTCACAAAGCTGATTGCTTCCGCTGGTCTTGATGCAAAACTCAACAAAGTTTTAGACGACAAATATCAGAAATTCACTCTTTCCAAAGTTACCGGTGGTATTGTATATGCCGTTGTGGTAATTTTCTTCGTGGTAGAGGGCTTGAATGTACTGAAGCTGGATGTTCTGACAAATATTGGCGCGGCTGTTATCGCATACATGCCTGCTGCCCTCAGCGCAGTTCTGATTCTGATAGCCTGTCTCATCGTAAGCTCCATGGTTGAGAAAGCTCTTCGCAAAAACGGCTTTTCCGGTTTTGCTGTTGCCGCAAAGGTTGCTATCATCATTGTGGCAGTATTCATGATTTTAAGCCAGTTAAACATTGCAAGCGATATTGTTAATACCGCTTTTGAACTTATCATGGCTGCTCTTGCTGTTGCATTTGCAATCGCATTTGGTATCGGCGGTAAGGATTTTGCTTCCAGGGTACTGAAAAACCTGGAAGAAAAAAGCAACAAAAAAGACAATGAATAAGCAGGAAACAGAATAAACTTCTATTTGTAAGCAAAAACCCCAGTGACGCTCACTGGGGTTTTTATATCAATTAAATTCCTCTCCATCTTCCAGCCATTCATAATCCTCCGGATAATTTTCCAGAAGATATTCTACCAGACTCTCGGTTGCCGCTTCCCGGACATTCCCCCAGGCTCCCTCCGGCAATACTCCTGTTACAGCCTCTACTACATTTCTGTATCTGTTATTATCGGGATTCAGTCCGCCGCAGGAATGCACTTGTTCTCCATTCTCATCAAACAGAAAAATATAGGAGTAACTGCCGTCACAGGAATCCTCATCACCACAGTCAGACAATTCTGAAATATTATTTCTTTTTATTACCGCAATGATACTCTGTTTATCCACTTCGGTTATTTCAAATTTTTGTCCATAGATATAGTCCACGGAAATCCCATCCTCGCCTGCATTTCTATCATAAAAACCGCCACAGTATACCTCAACAGTATTGTCGGCGTAAACCCGCATATTAGTAGAAATGCAATGTACAGCGGTTCCAAAGGTGGGTGTTGTGGAATATTCACACACTATGGGGGAATACGCAATGCCATCCGGCTCCCTGGAACAGCCTGCCAGAAAGAATGCCAACATAATAAATAACAGAGCTTTTTTCACTTCTTCCGTCCTCCTCGATTCGCACATCATTCCAAAATATCAACAAACAAATACCTATTAAATGATTATATCGAAAGAGTGCAGCGAAAGCAATATTTTTCACTCTAACTCTCATGTCGCAGCTTCGCTGCGACTCAAATTAGGATGAAGAATGCCCGTACTTTGGGCATTCTTCGGTGTGAAGCTTTAGAAGTTCTTTGCGAAGCAGCCTTTGCTGCGAGCATTAGAACTTCTCTTCACACTATCTATTCATCATATACATATAAGCATCCTCCAGACTTATCTCCGGCTGGCTGCAGTCCAGCCCCGGCTTTTTTTCACTAATCAGTTTCAGCTTCATTCCGCCCTCCACATATTGTTTGGCAGAAATGGAATACTGCCGCTCCACTCTTCTCGCCTCTTCTTCATTTTTTACTGTGCAGCTCCATACATGCCCCCTCGCTGTCTGCATTAGCTCACTGACTTCTCCGTGGTAAAGAAACTCTCCTTTTTTCATAATTGCCAGCCTGCTGCAGGTGGCTGCCAGATCCTCCACCACATGTGTGGAAAATAATACGGTACGGTTCTCTGAAAAATCCACCAGCAGATTACGGATACGGATTCGCTCCTCCGGGTCCAGTCCGGTAGTGGGTTCATCTACAACAAGAAACTCCGGTTCATTCAAAAGTGCCTGAACCAGCCCCACCCGCCGTTTCATACCGCCGGATAACTGTTTCATTTTCTTTTTCCCATGCTCCGTCAGACTGGTTCTCTCCAGATAATAGGCAATCCTCTCCCGGCAGTCTTTTTCGGGAACCCCGGCAAGGCCTCCCATATACTCCAGACACTCCTGAATGGACAGGTTGGGATAAAGATTCAGTTCCTGGGGCAGATATCCTATTTTTTTCCGGATTTTTTCATAATTACTTTCCTGATAAGGGATTCCGTTTATTGTGACAGCTCCGGCAGTTGGTTTTAATATGGTTGTCAGCACACGCATCAGCGTTGTTTTTCCCGCTCCGTTTTCTCCCAGCAGACCGTAGATACCTGACGGAATTTCTAAATTTACATGGCGGACGGCTGTGGTGCCGTTCTTAAATGTTACCGATAAATCTTTTATTTCTATACTCATATTTTTCCTCATTTCTGCACTGCTTTTTGTGCCCCTCAAGTTTGTGGATACAGTGCAGACACAAACCTGGGAGTGAAAGCCATGAAAAATCTTTCACCCTTAGCCTCCATACCACGACTGTATTTTTGACTATATTTTGGAAGCAGCTTCTGACCGCAGGTTTCTACTGGGATGCGCAGCCGTCCTTTGCACAATCACCTATTTAGCGGCACTTTTCCTTTCTGACAGACAATGGCAGTACAGCCATGAAAACAGCCAGCAGAAGAGCAATGCCTTTTCCCAATAACCAGCTTACATCTCCTGTATCTCTCGTGTCGCGAAAAACAAATGCGAACACATTATAGTGTCCCAACACCCTTTGTCCTGCCATGGAAGTTGCAAACAGCCAGAAAACAATGGAAATACCCATTCCCTTCAAGCTGTTTCCGCAAAAATTGGAAAACACAAAAGTAACCACACCCCAAAACAAGACAGACACCATCACAGCCGCCAGATATAGTAAGAAAAGCAGTATCTGCGATACTTCTCCACTATTCCCCGGACGCTGCCAGTAAAAGCAGACATATCCCAAAATGGACAACAGCCATAGATACAGACACTGCACGGCAATTCTCTCTGCCATTACTTTCCGCCTGGCTTTCATGGGATATAGGTCAAATACCTCCCATCGTTTTCCCGTATACTCCATCTGCAGGGTATCCGCGCAGAAAACAATTGCCAGAGCTGCCATATACATATCCAGCGTAATTCCTATTTCACAGATATCTGAAATGCCCCTCACCAGACTCAGTAAGATTACAAAACATATGGAATAAGCAATTTTATATGCCGGAAGGCAGACTTTCATTTCATATTTCAATATACCCGCCTCCTTTTCCATATCTGAACTGCGAGACAAATTATCAATGCCGACGCCGCCAACAGAAACAACTGGTTCCATAAAGCGAAAGGCGGCGGAGCAGTATCCAGAAATCTCCCCGGAAAACGCACCATAATTGCCAGCGGTCTGCCATAATAACCATATATTCCATCCGCTCCCCTGCTTCCCATATTGGAATATACCTGATAGACAAACATAAGCGGCACTGCCGGATAAGGACTTTTAAACAACATGGAAATCATTGTGTAAATGCAGGTTATCATCAGAAGATTGGGCACAATATACAGAATAGAAGCCACTGGAAAATCCAGATAATTTACTGGGAATCCATTTCTGCTGCCCACCACCCCGCAGGCAATACCGAAAATAAGATTCAACAATCCCAGCACCGCCAGCATAGCCAGAAAACCGCCCATAACCTTCCCCAGAATATACGCCCTGGAAGAAACTGGTTTTGTATGCAGCAGTTCATATGTGTCGCCCTTCGTATCCCTGACAAACAGAAACGCCAGCAGTATGGTGGCAAAAAATCCCATAAACAGCCCGCCAAAATCAGCGAACTTTCTGGATAAATAGTAAGAGTAGGGATGCTCACTCATTTTTTTCTCAATATGTGCATTTATTTCCTCCACAGTACCTTTATGCAGGGCAGATTCCTCCACCAGCCAGCGTCCTCCAAGGTAAGAATACTGTTCCTCCAGATAGCTGTCCAGTTCTAACGCCGAGAAATTCCGGGATTCTGCTTCCGAAACGATGCCTTCTGCCTCCTCTTCGGAATAACCCATACTTTCTGTCAATGTCTGCTTAAGCTTCTTATAGGCATCCGACATCTGCCGTTCTTTTGTAGAAGGAATATACCCACTCATTACTTCCGCATCAAACTGCTCCTCTACTGGTAAATCCGGAAGCTCCGTCCCCGGCTGGAAATAATGCAGCTTCAGATAGGGGAATAACTGCTGGCTGACACCAAAAATAACGATAACCAGACCTATCCACAATATGGGATTTTTAAAATAATTCCTCAGTTCCCTTTTTGTAATTATCCACATTTTATTGCCTCTCCTTTTTATTGCTGATACCAGTATAAAATACAAATCACAACAAAAAGACAACAAGAAAAAACCGGGCAAATTCTGTCAACCTGCCCGGTCTTTTCCATCTTCCTCCGCAAATATGGCAACTACTTTTCCGCCAGTCTCTTTGTGATTTCCAAGCAGAAGCTGCCCTCCATGCTTCTCACAATAAATGCGACAGAGATATAAGCCCATCCCAAAATGCGTCAAATCATCCTCCGCATTGGCATGGTAATAAATGCTCGTCAAAGTCTCCTCCGCATTGGCATGGTAATAAATGCTCGTCAAAGTCTCCTCACTCTCAGTAAAACCCCTTCCATCATCCTGCACCTCTATATGAAATTCACCGTTATCTGCCTCCAGCAGAACAGTCACGGTCTCTCTGGCATAGCGCAGGGCATTTGTCAACAGATTCTCCATCACCTCGGTAACAATATCCACATCTATTTTCGCTGTCTCTTTGCCTTCCTTCAGCCAAAGCTCGCATTTCTTTCCGCTGCCCTCTGCAAGAATCTCCAAATTCTTGCGGTACTGCTCTGCCAGTCCGGGAAGAGAAACCTCCTGCCTGCGTATCTCCCGCTCTTCCAGGGATGACAAACTTTTCATCCGGTCAAGAAAGTCCTCCATTCTTTGAATCTGTTTCTGTCCCTCTTCCAGCATCTCCATCTCTTTTTCCGGTTCCAGCGCCCCGCCCGGAACAAATTCCAGCATCATTTCCTGATACCCTTTCAACACTGCAAGGGGCGAGCGGATATCATGGGCAACCGAGGCGCGGAGTGCCTTCTCCTGCTCTATCATTTTCCACATCCGGCTGTTATTTTCCGCAAGCTGCCTCCGCATTGTTTCAAACTCCCGGCATAATTGTCCCATCTCGTCTGCATTGGAATAGGAAATAGTGAACTCCAGATTATTATCTGCAATGGCAGCAGATGCCTCTGTAAGTTGTGTAAGAGGCATCTTCAATTTATTTCTATAGAACAAAAACACTGCAAAAACCGTTCCGATGCAGGAAATCACCAGAATACTGTAGGTCTGTAGAAAATCACACATCTCAGATAATATCCTATCCCTGGAACTCATCTCCATCGGATTAATACGATGTACCTCCGGCAGACTCTGGGGCGGTTCCTCCTGAGGCGGACTTCCCATTGTTTCCTCCCATGCTCCGCTTATACTTTTTGTCACTTTAAGCTCTTCTAACTGCCGGAAATAGGACTCTCCCATATATTTCTCCCAGATTTTTAACTGCGTTCTCTCTGCCTTGTGTATGACAACATAACCCAGCAGATAACTCAGGGTTAGTGTTAAAAACATATAAAGTATAATGGTTTTTCTTATGGAGAGATTTCTTATCTTCTTTCTGAAAATGCTTCTTACCGCCTCCATTGATATCCCATCCCCCACACTGTCTCGATATATTCCGTCTGTGTATGGACTGCCAGTTTCTTACGGATTCTTCTTATCAGTTCTGTAATTCCGCGGCTGTCACCCCTGCCCTCATAACCACACACCCGCTCATAAATCCTCTCTTTGTCAAACACCTGCCCCGGGTGCATGGAAAGAAATTCTATGATTTCATACTCCATTCTTGTAAATTCAAGTATCTTGCCGCCAATCTGAACCGTCCTGGCAGAATAATCAATCATCAGTCCCTCACTAAAACGGTAGGAAGTCTCACTCCTATGACGCTCCTCTCGCTTTAAATGGGCAATAATCCGGGCTTCCAGCTCTTTGAGACTAAAAGGTTTTACAATGTAATCATCCCCGCCCATAAGCAGTCCGTTGACCTTGTCCTGCTCCTCCACCCTGGCAGTCAGAAAAATAATGGGACTGGCTGTAATGCCGCGAATCTGCCTGCATATCTCCAGCCCGTCCATTTCCGGCATATTGATGTCCAGCAGAATAATATCCGGCTTTTCCTTTATCTTTTCAATGGCCTCCACTCCGCTTACTGCTGTCCTGACCTCATAACCCTTCATGGAAAAGTACCGGGTAAGCATTTTAATTAATGCCTCATCATCATCCACAAATAATATTTTATACTGCAATACCATCGCCTCCGCCACATTTATCGGCAATCTGTTTACACATTCTTATGTTAAATCCTACTGTATCCTATCCTGCATAATTAGTCAATTTCGTTAAATGTTGTTCCCTTTTTAAGATAAGTGTTGCCAACAAAAACTCTGGCAGCCAGTAACAGTTTATCCTAAAGCTGAACGGTTATGGCAGTTTTTATCAGACAAATTGAATCAATAGGCAATTAAGGAGTTTTTTGATATAATAAAAATTATCGACATTGCTTTGGATGCCGGTTTTGAGAGCGTGGATGTCTATCAAAGAGCATTTTACAGAGAATTTGGATGTAATCCTTATGAGTATTCCATATGCCCTGTGCCAATTTATCTTTTCAAACCTTATGGAGTAAAATATGCAAAAGCAGGAAAGGATACAGCGATGAAAGAAGTAAAAAATGTATTTGTACAAGTAGTTGAAAAACCGGCACGAAAGGTCATTATTAAGCGGGGCAAAGAAGCAAAAGATTATTGGAAATATTGTGAAGAAGTAGGCTGTGACGTCTGGGGACTGTTATCCAGCATTAAGTCCATTGACGGTGAACCGGTATGTTTATGGCTTCCTCCGCAATATATAAAACCTGACACCTCAGAATATGTGCAGGGGGTTGAAGTGCCAATAGACTATGCAGGCGAAATTCCGGAGGGTTTTGATGTGATAGATTTGCCAAAGTGCAATTATATCATGTTTCGTGGTGAACCCTTTGAGGAGGCTGATTTTGGCGAAGCAATTCAGCAACTGTGGGACGCAGTTAAAAAATATGATCCTAAGCTGACCGGCTACTGCTGGGATGATGCAAACCCCCGTATTCAGTTGGAACCCATTGGTACAAGAGGATATATTGAATTACATCCTGTGAAAAGCGTTTAAAAATTCAGAGTAACAGAGCATTTTTGATATTTTAAAAAACATTGACAAATTAACTTAAGAATGGTAACATAAATTTGAAAAGGGTGCTACCGTACAGCAACGGTTCACCTTAGTTATTGGTTACTTATCAAAAAAGCAACTTAACTTTGGTTGGTGCGGTTGCTTTTTTGATGTCTATGTTTTTTATCGGTCTGTATGATACTGATGACTGTAACAATAATACTGATAATTGTCACCACAATACCAATAATACCGACTATTATCCCTAACATCTTTTGTACCTTTCACTTTATTTTCCATCCGCATACCTCCTTCAAAATGGAAGCTCTCAGAATGTACTCATTCCGGCAAAAGGTGAACCGCGTACCGTTTTGGTAACACCCATGAAATGATTATATCAGATAATTTGTCTTTTGAAAATACTATTTTGTAAATATTATAAACGTAATAGCGTTAATTCAAAAAGCTTCTTATTATAGATGTGTGATCCTCGCTTAATATAAAATCCTATGTATGATTTGCTACATCGGATTCTTGTACGAAAGAGGGATGATTGCCATGATAACAATTGAGAGTCGGATTGCTGTTGTAAGTCTCGTGCTTACCACATTCAGCCTTGTATATTCCATTTGAAAGTAATAAATCACAAAAATAAGAGAAATACAGCATTTCTACTGTATTTCTCCTACTTTTCATGCGAATCTCTGATTCGCTATATACTGCTGGTGGCCGGACTTGAACCGGCACGGTGTTGCCACCGAGGGATTTTAAGTCC
>CAZRZM010000137.1:0-8684 GCA_964604575.1 uncultured Acetatifactor sp. | reverse complement strand
ACTGGTTTTGTATTGAAAAGAGATTCTTTTATCGGAGGATCAATCTTTTTAGGGATGCTTAAATCAGCCAAATGTTCTCTTGATACAAGAGGGGTGTCGCAATAATGGCTTTTGGGAGAATTGTGCGATAGTGTAATTCCTAATTCTTTCCAAGCAATAGCGCCTTCACTACCTCTTCCATCATTCAAATATATTTGAAAATCATTGTCTAAAAATATTTCCGTTATTTCTTTTGCTTGTTCAATAGTTATATTGTTTACAAGATTTCTGCAAAAATGCTCTGATTCCATTTGCTTTATTTCATCATCATTATAACCCAATACTTCTTTTAAAAGCTTTCTTAAAGTACTATTTGTATCCCACATTGGTGCAAATAAACTATACAACATATTATTACGCCTCCTATTTGTTTTATAATTATTATAACATTTACAACTAATCTTCACAATCATTTTTAGGCATCTCCACAATGCCAAATAGTGATACTCCACATATCACAAATAATCATAGTATGATACTCAAAACATGGCTAACAGATTTAACAAAAATACAAGGCGTTGCTAATAATATAAAAAGTATAGAACTTTGGACAAATGGTGATACCAGATTATTGAATCCTAGTGTTGTTAATAATTTATCTTCTGCCATTAACGGTCTGAATCTACAACAGGCACGACTTGCTCTTTCAACACGAAACTTAACCAAAGAACAAATAAACCAAGTTCTTGTTCAGGCAGGATTAATTGCAAGTGAAAATACAATTAAAGCAGAATTGGTTCAGTCAGCTCTCGCTCAGGCTGGTTTATCAGCAGAAAAACAAATGGCAATATTAACTGAACTTGGTCTTATGGATGCAACCACTTTAGATATACTTACAACTAAATCATGTACCAAAGAAAAATTATTAAATATGTTGGCAACAAAAGGTGTAACAGGTGCCAATGCAGAAGAAATTATATCTATTTTAGGACTTGCAGAAGCAAATAGTTCAGCCACAATTTCTTTTAAACTACTAACCGCTTCCATATGGGAAAATATAAAGGCACTTGGTACGTGGCTGATAACGAATCCTATTGGATGGATAACTGCCGCTGTTGCCGTAATATTTGCAGCCGTAAAGCTGGTGGATCTTTTTACAACTTCCCTTAAGGAACAGCAGGATGCAACCAAAAAGCTGCAGGATGAACTGTCCGAAATCCAGTCAAATATTGAAGAACTGGACTCAGAACTGAAGACTGTTGGTGACAGAATTGATGAATTAAATGCCAAAGACAATCCATCTTTTGTAGAAAAGGAAGAACTTCAAGACCTAAAGGCTTTAAACAAAGAACTGGAACGCAGAAACAAAACACTGGCAGAACAGGAGGCCGTCAAAAAGCAGGAGGTAGCCGATTCCGTAAAAAAAGAATATGACAAGGAATACGGCAACAGCGATTACCAGCCAATACAGATATCACAGAAAGACCTGGAGGAACAGGCAGAAATTGAATCCAAACGCAGCCGTTATCAGGAACTGTCCGAAAAATACAAGCTGGATGATGCCGAATACGAGGAGATGCTGGAACTCCAGAAAGAAATATATGAATGGGAAACAAAAACATCACTTTCTTTCTCGGAACATATCCAGGATATTATTAATTCTTATAATGACCTGAACCAGCAACAAAAAAATGGTGAAGACCTTTCTGAAGATGATTTAAAACAGCTCGAAGAATGGAGAAATGAATTAGTCAATACAGCAGTTGATTTGGATGACTACGTTGACAGATACGGCGTTGATGATGAAACATCCCAGTCATGGCACAACCTGTCTGTTGCAATCAGCGACTGCCTGTATCCGGCAGATGCACTGACTGAAAAATTCAATGAGGTGTTTAACGGACTATCCCATGATGTCCAGAACGAACTGACTGCCCTCGCAAAAGCCGGAACCCTGTCAGTTGACGATTTATCAGAAGAAATAATAGAAAAATTTAAAGAAGCTGGTTTTACCGCTGATGAAGTCATAGAACAGATTAAGTCAGGCGTTGAAAATCTTTCTGATACAAAACCATCTCTCCCCTTCGCCACCATCCTCTCCCAAATCCAGTCTCTATCTGAAGGTTTGGACCAGCTCGATAAAATCTACACGGACATCTACAACAAGGAAGACTTTGACTGGTCTTCCATCCTGGGCAGCGAATCCTTCCAAAAAGCATTCGGAAAAATGGGGGATTCCTATGATAATTTCATTAAGACAGTATCCAATGCCCCCGATGACCTGGAAGCCTGCCAGTCCGCATTTGACGACCTTGTGACATCCTACCTCTATTCCGCAAAAGATGCAGACGGAAACAGCATCATGGGAAACCTCACGGAAGAGACAAAAGAAGCCACCGTTGCCATGCTGGAACAGATGGGTGCAGCCAATGCACTTGAAGTTGTGGAAGCCCAGCTTGCCCAGAACACCGGATATCTGACCAGTGCAAAAAAGGAACAGTCCGAGATATGCAGGCTGCTGTCCCAGAATGCCAAATCCGAGAATGCCACGAAACTGCTTACCATTTTATCATCCATTGACCTGAAGAATGCCACCTACGAGGAAATCCAGTCACTGATTGACGAAGCAGGACAGCTTGGCATCACATCCGATGCCCTTACCACATTCAAACTCAGCAAGATGGACCTGAACAGCACCCCCATCAGCACGGGCGAGGACATCGACAACCTTCTTTCCATGGCAGATGCGGCCGGCATAGCCACAAAATCTGTGGGAAAGCTTGCTGCACTGAAAACGGCATATGACAAAGCCGTAGCTGACATGGAGAAAGGCGTCACGGGAGCACACTATAGGGCATCCGGCATTGCCGCAGAAATGCAGAAGGCTGCCGAGGACGCACAGAAAGATATCCTGAATTTCAGACCGACTGTCCAGTACAGTAGCGGTTCCGGCTATAGGTCCGCTGTCAGCAGCATACAAAATGATGCAGAGAAAACCGCGGAAGAAACCGCAGAAGAAATCGAGGACACCGCAAAGGACCAGATTGATTCCTACCTGAACTACATGAAGTCCTCCCTGGAAGCAGGCAGGACGGACTACCGCACCTATGCCCGCGACGTGTCCGCTTTCCTCAGAAACATGTTCGACGAGGGAAAAATATCCGCCCAGGAGTACCACGACTATGTGGGACAGATGCTGGAAACACAGAAATCCATACTGGACAAGGCATCCAGTGCCGTCACATCCAGGCTTGACAGGGAAATCGATTCCCTCAGGGACAAAATGGACGAAATCGAGGAAAACTACAACTCCCAGATGGAATACCTCGACACCGTAATCGAATACCACGAAAAGCAGAAGGAAATTTTGCAGGATGAAAATGACGAACTGGACAGACAGAAAGCACTGGAGGAGGCGCTGTACAACCTCCAGAGGGCACAGAACCAGAAAACCATTGCACTCTACACCGCCGTAAAAGGCAAAATCTATATTGCGGATGCCTCCGCAGTACGCGATGCAGAGGACAGTGCCAGAAAAGCGAAACTGGACATGGAACTTGCCAGAATAGACGAAGCCATTGAAAAAGTGGAAAAACAGCAGGAAGCCCTGAAGGAAGCCATGGACACTGAGAAAGAACAACTCCAGGCTGTCATAGACCGTCTGGAGGAATACAAGAAACAGTGGTCTTCCGTTGCCAGCGAATATGAGGACATCCAGAATGACATGCTTGCCAGACAGGTTCTCGGTGCTGACTACGAAAGCAAGATTCTTGACGGCAGGCTGGATGTACTGAATGACTTCAAGAATGAATACCTTTCCATACAGAAAGCCATCACGGACGCGGCATGGGAATCCTCCAAGGCACAGCTTGAGGCTTCCCAGACTCCACAGAATGTACAGAACACTTCCACCTCTGCCACTTCTGCACCAGACGCGACGAAGCAGCAACAAGAAAGTACACCACTGCCTGCTGAAAAGTGGTATATACACGAATATATATACAACTATAAAACAAAGACTGGTAAGGTAGGCACAAGACTGGCGGGTCCTTACAGTTCCCAGACTGAAGCAGCAAAGAATTCTGGTATATACGCCGCAAGAACAGCAAGCCACCAGGTTACTATTCAAAAAGGATACGCCTCCGGCACCAGACACGCCCAGAGAGGACTCAACCTTGTGGGCGAGGAAGGCACTGAAACCTACATTGACAATGACGGCAACATATCCCTTGTGACAAATCCATCCCTGATAAACATGGAAGGCGGAGAAACTGTAATCAATGCTTCCAAAACAGAGAAACTCCTTGACAATGGGCACAAGCTTGCACAGCGGAGCACCATGGAATTTGCCGGATTAAACCCTGAAACTGTGCATCTAACTATGGATGAATGGAAGAACAGACTACAGAGTGTCATGCCTGATTTTGTAAATATGGTACAGATACCTGGGATGCAGGCACCAAAAGATGATTTAATTTCAGTGAGCAGAGACATCAATATTACTGTCAACAATGGTGACATACATCTCCATGAAGTACAGAATGTAGACGGTTTTGCAAAGGCAATTATCAATGAACTGCCAGGCAAAGTTCTGCAGAATCTTGGAAAAAGATAAATAGTCAGATAAACCATACAAGTATGCTCAGAATGCCAATAAATGATAATTGTATATAAAATTTCGTATAAAGCGGGCAAAAAGGAACTATCCAAAAAGGAACCCTTACATCCATGATTTACTTAATCATTAATGTGACGGTTCCTTTTTTTTACGCCCTATATTGAATGCCCTTCTACCAAGATACAAAAACAGCGCGAAGCCTGAACCATTCACGTTCTGCTTCGCGCCACCTGATGCAGGAAAAGAGACTTGAACTCTCATGGTATTGCTACCACACGGACCTGAACCGTGCGCGTCTGCCAATTCCGCCATTCCTGCGAACAAATCATATTTTATATCCTTTCCTGCAAAATGTCAATAGAATTTTCAAAAAAATTTAAACAATTTATCCCTGCAGTCCTCTGGCCTGTCTGTCCATATCTTCCACCACAATATCGTATATTTCCCCCAGGGACGCACAGTACTCCAGCACCTTCCATGGCTCATTGGTGTGATAGTGGATTTTAATTAATTCATCATCTCCCACTGCCAGCAGACAGTCCCCCTGAAAATGACTGGTAAAATAATCATTAATCTCATCCTCATCCAGATTTTCACCTTCAATTAAAAGCTGCGTATCATATCGAAATTCCAGCATTGCTTTCTCCTTTCCAACCGTTGTTTTGCTATAATGCTTATCAATATTATTATACCGCCATAGGAAAATATTACAATGCTTTATGGTTTTTCAATGCTGTTTATGATTCTGCAATGAATTTCTCCGTACAGCGAGTTACATATCTCTGCCATGGTTTCCAGCTTCTCCTTCATTCCTCCACGAAACCATTTCTCCACTATGGCGTCCAGCCCTCCTTCGTAAGCAATCAAAAGATATCTCTCTTCCATGCCGGCGTCATTCCAGAAAGACTGGTATCCCGGCGGAATATATCCCAGAACATTCTTCCGGATAATATCTGCTTTATATAAAAGCTCCACCAGTACACTGTTGTCCCGGATAAACTGAAACAAATCATAAAACCAGGCAAAACTATTGCTACGGTATTTCTCGCCGGTCATTGCGTTTAGAATTTTTTCTTTTATTTCCTCGCTCATCTCTTTCAGAATATCTTCTTTGAATTTGTAGTTGCGGTAAAATGTCTGTCTGGAAACACCGGAGCGTTTGACAATCTCTGTGACTGCAATCTTTTCAAAAGGCATTTCCCCCATCAATTGTATCAACGCAAGCTGCAGACATTCCCTTGACAGTTCATTGGCCTCTGCACTTGTCATGCGCTTTATATTTCTCTCCTGCATCAGGTCCTCTAATATCTTTGCCATAAACTCCTCTCATTCCAAAACAGGCGTTGACTATTTTCCTCTATAGTGTTACACTTGTATCTACTGTTACACATGTAACACATGGTAGCACACCTGACAAAGTAAGTCAATGAGGAAAACAATGCTATCAACAATACAAATGATTATATTACCAAGGAGAGTGTATAGACATGCCAAAATACGATTTGTACCCTTACATATTAATGATTGCCATTATTTCTTTTATGGGCTGGATTGTAGAGAATCTGTGGCTTCTTTTGACGAAAGGCTATATGGACAACAGAAATATGCGGCTTCCGTTTCTCCTGGGATATGGCTTGTTCATTATCGCTTTTTATGTGTTATTCGGCATTCCCACCCACTGTACTTTATTAAAAGGAATCCACAGCCGGAAGAAAATCTACATACTTTATTTTCTTTTATCTTTTATAGCAGTAACTATTGGCGAACTGGTTTTGGGACATTTTGTGGAACATTTTTTCCATTATGAGTATTGGGACTATTCCAAAATCCCTTTCCATTTTACACAATATACTTCCCTGCCCACCAGTGCAGGCTTCGCGCTGGGAATTACCTTTTTTATGGACAAATGCTTTTCGCCGCTGTTGAATTTCCTCCGCCGCATACCTGCGTCCGTGGGTATTCCCCTTGCCACACTGCTGTTATCCGCCATGATTATCGACTTCTGTATGGCATTTAAAATAATATATAAGGAACACGGACCAAACAAAATATGGCGGCGCACTCTGGTCCATGGGCTTTTTTCCCGGAGCCTACAAAACCATCAGTAACGTGCCTGCCCCAATCAGTATGCAGCCCACCAGGGATTTTGCGGTAAACTGCTCATGCAGAAACACAAAAGCCAGTACCAGTGTTATTACAACGCTCAATTTATCAATAGGCACTACCTTTGATGCCTCTCCCATCTGTAATGCTTTGTAATAACACAGCCAGGATGCCCCGGTGGCTGCGCCTGACAATATCAGAAATATCCAGCTCTTTTTGTCAATCTCTGTCATCCCGCTCCAGGTATTTGTCACAAACACCATTCCCCATGCCATAACAAGAACCACCACCGTCCGGATGGCTGTGGCAAGATTAGAATTGACATCTTTAATACCCACCTTCGCCAGAATCGTTGTCAGCGCAGCAAAAACAGACGATAAAACCGCAAATAAAAGCCACATGTACACACACCTCCATTTTCTTGAACAATTTTATATTCGCATCCGTCACTTATCAAAAATTTATCTCATACATGGAAAATACCGGTATCTCTTCCATATTTCTTTCCAAATCCGCTTCCCCCACATATTGGAATCCGCATTTTTCATACAGCTTTTTTGCCGGAATGTTATCAGGAACCACATCCAGACGCACCGCCTTAAAGCCTTGTTTCCTTGCATACTCCAGACAGTACTCCACCATCCGGCGTCCGACTCCCTGCCCCTGCATGGAAACTTCTGATGCCAGCGCATGACAAATCATATATTCGCCTCTTGCCAGTTTTCTGCTCCATACTGCATTCTCATATACTCCCTGAGGGTCCTCATTTAAAACAAACGCACCAACAATCCTGTCATTTTCCATGCAGACAAACTGACTGTTCTCCGCAACCATTTGTCTCACGCTGTTTTCCGACGGATATTCCCGATAAGTCCATTTAGGATAATTGATATGCTCACAAAGGTATTTTACGGTACAATCATAAAACTCACCTACCGCAGTAATATCCTCCTCACAACATTTTCTTATTATCATATACCTTCTCCTTCGTACCATCTGCATCGCTGCATCTTCCATTTCAATAAAACCGGGCACTCTTTTACCCTCTCCATCTGTTGGCGTTATCTCAATAAGCAAAATATCACAATCGCCTGCTGAACAGTCAACAGATTCTTTTTAAATTCATATCCTACAAAATAATCCGAGGCAATTACATCATCGGAAACCTCTTCACCGCGATAAAAAGGCGGGCAGGGATTCAATGCCGCATTTTTGTTCGCCAGCCCCATTATCTCTCTGGTTACCTGACACTTCTTAAAATCACTTAATATCTCTGCCGGCAAAGAATCTGTACATATAATATCTTTTCCTATGACTGCCTCTTTTATATCATAATATACCCTTACACCATCCATCTCATATCCGATGCCGCAGCATTGTGACAAATCAAATCCCATGACTTTGGAAGCCTCTTTCCATGCCAGTCCGATATTTCCTGATTTTCCGCAAAATAAGTAGTTATCTTTTACAAAATTATCCCTGATTTTTGACAGCGAATACATATCCGTCAAAACTTCACAAGGATGATTTATGTCGGTCATGGCGTTGATAACCGGAACCTTTAAATACCTGCCAAGTTTTTCCATCAACTGTATGTCCTTATGCCGCACAATCACAGCATCCGCCCAATTATTCAGATAACCGCAGACATCTCTCAAATCCTCTTTTTTGTCCAGTGTATCGCTGGAAAATAATATGGGCTGACCGCCCAGCAGATATATCCCTTTTTCAAAAGTTACTCGTGTTCTGATGCTTGCATTCGGGAAAAAAAGAATAACACTTTTGCCATTAAGGAAACCATGATATTTTCCAGCATTGATTTCGTCTGCAATATAAAATATTTCGTATACATCGCTTTCCTGCAGGTCCGTTAATCTAATCAGATTTTTCATCTAAAACCACCTCTGACACTTTGGAACATCTTCAATTTCTCTCATCCGTTATAATATGCTCTATACCTGAATGTTCCCGCTCCAGATATGCC
>CAZRZM010000136.1:0-8780 GCA_964604575.1 uncultured Acetatifactor sp. | reverse complement strand
AGAGTGCGTCAGGTGGATACCATGAAACGTAAGCAGTTTGTAAAAGGAATCGAACAGATTGCCCAGGAGGGCGCCATCCAGATTTTCCAGGAATACAATACCGGACTGGAGGAAATCATTGTGGGTGTGGTGGGTGTGTTACAGTTTGACGTACTCAAATACCGTCTGGAAAATGAGTATAACGTGGATATCCGTCTGGAGAATCTGCCCTATGAGCATATCCGCTGGATTGAAAATAAGGAAGAGGTGGACCTTGCAAAGCTGACAGGCACCTCGGATATGAAGAAGGTAAAGGATATGAAAGGAAATCCCTTACTGCTCTTTGTAAACTCCTGGAGTATCGGTATGACTCTTGACAGAAACAAAGGGCTGGTGCTGACAGAGTTTGGACGTAACTAGAAACGTGGCATCATGGAGGTATGTATGACAAAGAGTTGGTTCGCCATAAAAAGGTGTCTGGTTCTGCTTTTATGTGCTATCTGGCTTGGAGGATGCAGCATAAAGCCGGATGACACAGTGTCCGGAACCGGACTGGCGGAGGAGGAAAGTACACAGAATGGAGAGTCCCCCGGAGAATTGTCCGGGGTTACTGTATCGGTGGAGCAGTCGTCCGTATCGGATGGGGAGGCAAAAGAGAAGCCTGTTTTTCTGCTGGAGAATGTAACTTATTTTGCCTACGATAATTTAACAGAGGCAGAGCAGGTATGGTATCGTGAGATGGAACAGTGTCTGGGCAATATGGAAGAAGTAACCAGACTGGATGTATCGGTGCTGGAGGAAGGTCTTGGAGAAGAAGATATTGACAGGATTTTCCAGTGCGTGATGATGGACCATCCTGAGTTCTTTTTTGTGGACGGATACACCTACACCAAGTATCTTCGCAGGGACTTGATTGTGACAATCGAATTTTCCGGTACCTATAATGTAGACAGACAGGAGGCTCTTGCGAAAAAGGCGCAGATAGAGGAGGCGGTTGCACCTCTGTTGGCGGGAGCTGAAGCCTGCACCTCTGATTATGAGCGTATCAAATATGTCTATGAGACTATTATTGTAAATACGGAGTACGATTTGACTGCGCCGGATAACCAGAATATTTATTCCGTTTTTGTAAATCATATGTCTGTCTGCCAGGGATATGCAAAGGCAGCACAGTATCTGCTCAACTGCATGGGGATGGAGTGTACACTGGTGCAGGGCAGAGTGGATACCGGGGAAGGACATGCCTGGAATCTGGTAAAAGCTGATGGAAGCTATTATTATATGGATACCACATGGGGGGATGCTTCCTACCGCATGGAGGAGGATGAGACTGCCACGGAGGGAATGCCGGAGATAAATTATGATTATCTGTGCATCACCACAAGACAGCTTCTGCGGACACATACCCTCAGCACCCCCACTGCACTGCCGGAATGTGTGGATGACAGAAATAATTATTATGTAAAAGAGAACGCTTTCTTTACTTCCTATAACAAGGAACAGATGCAGGAGCTGTTTGACAGGGCAGCGGACAAAGACCCTTTTAATATATCTCTGCAGTGTGCGGACGCCGACTGTTTTCAGACAATTTTGAATGCAATGATAGAGGAACAGGATATTTTCCACTATTTGAAGAATGATTATGATAAAGTGACTTATACTCATAATGAGAAACAGTTGTCCATGACTTTTTGGGTGACAAATATATAAGGGGTATGGTATAATATCCCTATGCAAAATTTGGAATAAAACAATTAGAAACAGGAGGAAATTTATATGGAGCGTGAAATAGATAAAAACACTGTTGTTTTAAAAGAAGAGGAGAATACCGGCGTGGTACAGATTGCCGATGATGTGGTAGCAATGATTGCTTCTCTGGCTGCTACAGAGGTGGATGGTGTGAGTGCCATGGCAGGCAATATTACCAATGAGCTGATGAGCAAGGTTGGTATGAAGAAGCTGACCAAAGGGGTAAAAGTGGATGTTCTGGAAGGCAATGTGACTGTGGACCTGGCAGTAACCATGGAGTATGGTTACAATATTCCCGCGACCTGCCAGAAGGTGCAGACCAAGGTGAAGAGCGCAGTAGAGAACATGACCGGACTTACCTGTACAGATGTGAATATCCGTATTGCCGGTGTAAATATGAAGAAGGATAAATAGGACAAAAGCTATGGGACGACGCGAACAGAGAGAACAGGTTTTCAGACTATTATTCCGCGTGGAGTTTCATTCTGCGGAAGATATGCCGGAGCAGATAAAACTGTTCTTGGAAGATACAGAAACGATTCCTTATGAAAAGGATGCGGAGATTATCTCGAACCGCGTGGGGGCGGTGCAGGAGAAAATCCCCCAGATAGATAAACTGCTTGGTGAAAATATGGAGAAATGGGATATCGAACGCATAGGAAAGGTGGAACTGACAACGCTTCGTCTTGGGGCTTACGAAATTCTCTTTGATGATGAAATTCCCAATTCCGTTGCTATCAATGAGGCAGTAGAATTGGCGAAAACATATGGACAGAATAACGCCGGAAGTTTTGTCAATGCGATTCTGGGAAAAATTGTAAGGCTGGGTGAGAAAGATTCGTAACGTTTATACCGTTGGACAACTGAATTCTTATATCAAAAATATGTTCACGCAGGATTATCTGTTGCAGTCGCTTCTGGTAAAAGGAGAAGTGAGCAACTGCAAATACCATTCCTCTGGACATATTTATTTTACGTTGAAAGACTCCAGGGGAACCATCAACTGTGTTATGTTTGCAGGGAACCGTTCGGGCCTTTCTTTTCGTTTGTCAGAAGGACAGCAGGTGGTTGCAGGCGGTACAGTGGACGTCTATGAGCGGGACGGAAAATACCAGTTATATGCGAAGCAGATTATTCTGGATGGTGTGGGACAGTTGTATGAACGCTTTGAACAGCTTAAACGGGAACTGGAGGAGCTGGGTATGTTTGCTCCGGAATACAAACAGCCCATTCCCAGGTATATCCGTACCCTGGGTGTTGTTACGGCGGACACCGGAGCGGCGGTCAGGGATATTATTCAGATTGCATCCCGCAGAAATCCGTATGTACAGATTATCCTTTATCCCGCCATTGTGCAGGGAGAGGCTGCCGCAGAGAGTATTGTGCAGGGTATCCGCGCTCTGGAGAAGCTGGGCGTGGATGTGATGATTGTGGGACGTGGAGGCGGTTCCATTGAGGATTTGTGGGCTTTTAACGAAGAGAAGGTGGCGCAGGCAGTATTTGACTGCTCTGTTCCGGTGATTTCCGCCGTGGGACATGAGACCGACACCACCATTATAGATTATGTGGCGGACCTGCGGGCACCGACACCATCAGCGGCGGCGGAGCTGGCAGTGACAGATATCCGGGAGATTCTGGGGGACATTGCACAATACGGGGAGAGACTGGAGAGACTTTTGAAGAGCCGGATTCAGATGAAAAAGGAGAAACTTATCTTTTATAATGCGCGGCTTGGCGCTTTTAATCCCACAAGCCGCGTGAGGGACTTTCGGACCAAAAGTATGCTGCTGGAGGAACGGCTTCAGGACAGAATGCAGGCGATTACAGAAAACAGACGGCATATGCTTGCCATCTATATAGAGCGGATGAAAGGACTGTCTCCTCTGGAAAAGTTAAACAGCGGATTCTCCTATGTGGAGGATGGAAACGGACGCAATATCCGTTCCGTTACCCAGGTAATGCCGGAAGATGCGCTTACTATCCGGGTGAGTGACGGTGAGATAGATGCCCTGGTAAAGGCAGTCAGGGAAGATAAGAGGACATAACAATAGAATATATCAGGAGAACATAACAGGAGAATATGCCATGGGAAAGAAAAGTGTAGAAGAGAAGTGTGTGGCGGAGCAGGAGCCGGAAATGAGTCTGGAGGAGAATTTTGCTGCACTGGAAGAAATCATAGACAGGCTGGAGCAGGAGGATATCTCTCTGGAAGAGGCATTTCAGACATACAGCAGCGGTATGGCGATTCTTAAGACTTGTAATGAACAGATAGACAGAGTGGAAAAGAAAGTACTCAAACTAAATGAACAGGGAGAGCTTGAGGAGTTATAAAACGCTTCGGAATGGAGATTAGGATGGATACGCAGGAATTTCAGACAGTATTGCAGGCAAAAACAACTGCCATTGAGCAGATAATAGGAAAATATCTTCCGAAGGAAGAGGGATACCAGGAAACCGTACTGGAAGCTATGAATTACAGTATGCTGGCAGGCGGAAAGAGACTCAGACCCATGCTGATGCAGGAAACTTTCCGGATGTTTGGCGGAGAGGGAGAAGTGATTTGGCCATTTATGGCTGCCATTGAAATGATACATACCTATTCTCTGGTACATGATGACCTTCCGGCAATGGATAATGATGAATATCGCAGGGGCAAAAAAACCACATGGAATGTATACGGTGATGCCATGGGAATCCTTGCCGGGGACGGATTGTTAAATTATGCTTTTGAAACGGCACTGCAGGCATTTTCCATACAGGAGAACGGGCTGGAGGCAGCCGACATACATTTGCTGCGCGAAGAAACGAAAAGAATGCAGGCAGTCGCCGGAGCGCTTAAAGTACTGGCGCGCAAGTCCGGTGTGTATGGCATGATAGGCGGTCAGACCGCGGACATTGAGGCGGAGAGTGCGGATGCACTTACCACAGGGCAGCTTCTGTTTATTCATGAACACAAGACAGCAGCCCTGATTCAGGCATCCATGATGATTGGCGCCATTCTTGCGGGAGCAGACCAGACGGAAGTAGACGCCATGGAGCAGTGTGCTTACAATATCGGAATCGCGTTTCAGATTCAGGATGATATTCTGGATGTAGTGGGCGACAGTAAGGAGCTGGGTAAAACAGTGGGAAGTGATGCCCAGAACCATAAGAAGACCTATGTGACGATAAACGGTCTGGAGCAGTCCAGATTGGATGTGGAGAAATTATCCGAAGAGGCGGCTGCCATTTTGAGGCAGACGGGCAGGGACCATGCTTTTCTGGAGCAACTGATTCTTACTTTGATACATAGGCGCAAATGATGGAGAGAAAATATTCATCGCAGACAGCGGAGAAATGAGGCGAGAGTATGTTCTTGGAGAAAATAGAAAATCCAAATGATATCAAAAAGATTAACAGGGAAGATTATAAAACGCTGGCAGAGGAAATCAGACAGTTTCTGATTGCCAAAATCAGCGTGACAGGAGGGCATCTGGGTTCTAATCTGGGAGCGGTGGAGCTTACCATGGCGCTTCATCTTGCCCTGAATCTTCCGGAAGATAAAATTATCTGGGATGTGGGACACCAGTCTTATACCCATAAGCTTCTCACCGGCAGGAAAGATGGTTTTGACGGTCTGCGCCAGTTTGGGGGGATGAGCGGTTTCCCAAAGCGCAAAGAGAGCAGTTACGATGCCTTTGATACGGGACACAGTTCCACGTCCATCTCGGCAGGACTGGGTCTGGTGAAGGCAAGAGATATCAAAGGTGAGAAAAATAAAATTGTGTCCGTTATCGGGGATGGCTCCCTCACCGGAGGCATGGCTTACGAGGCACTGAACAATGCTGCTAAGCTGGAGACGAATTTTATTATTATATTAAATGACAATAATATGTCCATTTCTGAAAATGTGGGCGGTGTGTCCAAATATTTAAACAATATCCGTACGGCAAGCGGGTATCTGGATTTGAAAGAAGGCATTTACAATGCACTGCGCGGTAAAAAGATGGGGGATAATGTTGTCAGCCATATCCGCCGTGCAAAGAGCAGTTTTAAGCAACTGGTGATACCGGGAATGTTCTTTGAAGATATGGGAATTACTTATCTGGGTCCGGTGGACGGACACGATATTGATGGGCTTGTCCGGGTTATCTCGGAGGCAAAGAGAGTAAAAGGCGCTGTCATGATACATACCATCACCCAGAAGGGAAAGGGCTATACCCCGGCAGAGCGTCATCCCGCCAGATTTCATGGGGCGGAACCTTTTGAGATTGAGACGGGTATTCCTACCCATCCCCGCACTGTGGCTAACTATACGGATATCTTTTCCACAGTTATGTGCAAGCTTGGGGCGCGGGATGAAAAAATTGTGGCAATTACCGCGGCAATGCCGGATGGCACGGGACTGAAGCGTTTTCACAATATGTATCCGGAACGTTTTTTTGATGTGGGTATTGCGGAGGAACATGCCGTTACCTTTGCCGCCGGACTGGCAGCAGGAGGGCTGAAACCGGTGGTGGCGGTCTATTCTTCTTTTTTACAGAGGGCTTACGACCAGATACTGCATGATGTATGTATTCAGAATCTTCCAGTGGTATTTGCGGTGGACAGAGGAGGACTGGTGGGAAGCGACGGAGAGACCCATCAGGGAATTTTTGATTTGTCCTATTTATCCTGTATTCCCAATATGAATATCTGTGCGCCCAAAAACAAATGGGAATTATCGGATATGATGAAATTTGCCATAGCCCTTGAGAAGCCCATTGCCATCCGCTATCCCAGAGGAGAGGCTTATTCCGGTCTGGGGGAATACAGACATCCCATAGAGTATGGCAGGGCGGAGTGGATTTATGAAGAGGGTGGAATTGCCCTTTTTGCTGTGGGAAGCATGGTAAAGACAGCGGAAGTGGTCCGTGACATGCTCAAGGAGAAAGGATACAGGGTAAGTCTGGTGAACGCCCGCTTTGTTAAGCCCATTGATGAAGAGAGTGTGCTGAAGGCATGTAAGGGGCATGAACTGATTGTGACCATGGAGGAGAATGTAGCCTGCGGCGGTTACGGGGAGAGAGTACTTGACTGTATGAACCGTCATGATGTCGGCAGTATGTATTTAAATATCAGTATACCGGATGCTTATGTGGAGCATGGCAATGTGGAAGTGCTGAAAAAAGAAATTGGAATTGATGCAGACAGTATTGTGGGACGGATATTAGGAATTTTGGGAGCGTGAGAAAGGCGAAATGGCACGATGAAAGAGAGATTGGATGTCATTCTGGTGAATCAGGGATATGCGCCATCCAGAGAGAAAGCGAAAGCGATTATCATGTCGGGCAGTGTCTATGTGAACGGACAGAAAGAGGACAAGGCAGGAACGGCTTTTGATGCCGGTAAGATACAGCTTGAAGTCCGGGGAAGCAGTCTGAAATATGTAAGCCGCGGAGGGCTGAAACTGGAGAAAGCCATGGAACAGTGGCAGTTTGCATTAACGGAATGTGTGTGTATGGATATCGGCGCTTCCACCGGAGGATTTACGGACTGTATGCTGCAAAATGGCGCCTCCAAGGTCTATGCAGTGGATGTAGGACATGGACAACTGGCATGGAAACTGCGCAATGATGAGCGGGTGGTATGTATGGAGCAGACCAATTTCCGTTATATGGCGCCGGAGGATATTGAGGACAGGCTGGATTTTGCCAGCGTGGATGTTTCTTTTATTTCCCTGACAAAAATACTGATTCCCGCCAGAAATCTGTTGAAAGAAGGTGGGCAGATGGTCTGTCTGATTAAACCACAGTTTGAAGCGGGCAGGGGAAAGGTTGGCAAAAATGGTGTGGTGAGAGAGCCGGAGATTCATGAGGAGGTCATCCGCAAGGTTATTGATTATGCGGACAGCATTGGTTTTACGGTACTGCATCTGGAATTTTCCCCTATCAAAGGGCCGGAAGGAAATATAGAGTATCTGCTGCATATACAGAAAGCGGCAGAGCCTTTGGCAGAGACCGCGGCGCTGACAGAGCGGGAAGCGGAGGAGAACCTTCGCCGGATGACAGAGGAAAAGAGCGGACTGTCTTATACAGAGGAATGGAATAAGATAATTCAGGAGATTGTGAGTCATTCCCATGAGATGAAAGTATGAGTTTTGTGGCATTTGAGCTGTGTATTGCAGGGGTAGAGAGGGAAACTGGGCATGAAACATTTTTTGATATATACTAATCAGCATAAGGATAGTTATTTAAACGTTACCAAACGGATTCAAGAGTATCTGACGGCGAGAGGATGTCAGGTATCGGTTGTCCTCAAAGAGGACTGGAAGGAAAAGCAGTCCGGGAGTAGGGTTGAAATGACAGAGGATGCTGACTGCATGATTGTACTTGGCGGGGATGGCACGGTGCTTCAGGCAGCCAGGGAAATGGGCAGCAGGCAGGTGCCGCTGATTGGGGTGAATCTGGGTACACTGGGCTACCTGACCGAGATTGAACCGGATGGCGTGGAAGAGGCGCTGGAGCGACTGATTTCGGATGATTATATCAGGGAGAGCCGTATGATGCTCCAGGGTGAGGTGCTGGCAGCAGAAGCAGATATACAGAAAGAATGGGCGTTAAACGATATTGTTATCACCCGAAGTGGTTCCCTGCAGATTATTCAGTTTAAAATATATGTGAACGGACAGTTTTTACATGAGTATCATGCGGATGGTGTGATTGTGACGACTCCCACCGGTTCTACCGGATATAATCTGTCCGCGGGTGGTCCCCTGGTGGAGCCGGGAGCAAAGCTCATAATGCTGACACCTATCTGTCCCCATTCCCTGAACCAGAGAAGTATTATTCTCTCCTCCGGGGACAGAATAGAGATAGAAGTTTCCGCAGGAAGGAATGGATGTACACAAAGTGTGGAGGTAAGCTTTGACGGCAGTCACAGAATACCGCTGCAGACGAAAGATAAAATCCGTATTGAAAGAGCGGAGAGGAGTACGGACTTTTTATTGTTAAATCAGGTAAGTTTTCTGGAGATACTGAATAAAAAAATGAGGGAATAGATTGAAAAATCAAAGATTTTTCAATCAGAAATTT
>CAZRZM010000135.1:1214-8828 GCA_964604575.1 uncultured Acetatifactor sp. | reverse complement strand
GTCCTATAACCAATACAAACAAAAAGCACCCCTTTCATATAGAATTAGATGAAAGAACACAAACAACCGGTGTGATATTGTGCGACCAGGCAAAGATGCTGGACGTAAAAGCGCGGAACGCTCAATTTAAAGAAGAATGTCCAGAAGATATATGGAATGAAGCAAGAGAATTAATTTGCAGTTTCATGTAATCCAAAGTAGCCAAAATAACCCCGGAGGACAAAAATTTCACCATGAACCGTATACTCACCTATCAGATAACAGCCGCTCATGAGGGACGAACCATAAGCAGCTATTTAAAAAGCCTCGGGTTTTCCTCCCAGAATCTGATTTCCCTGAAAAATATGCCCGGCTCCGTCCAACTGAACGGAACCCCTGCTTTTATGAACCGCACCCTGAAAGCAGGATACGAACTGATTATCCACATTCAGGAGACGGTCTCCTCCGAAAAAATTCTGCCCGTGGAACTACCCCTGTCCATCATCTACGAGGATGAGGACCTGATGGTAATAAATAAGCCCGCGGGGATGCCGGTGCACCCCTCCATGAAAAATTATACAAATACTCTGGGAAATGCACTTGCATGGTATTTTGCCAGCCAGGACAAGCCCTTTGTCTTTCGCTGCATCAACCGTCTGGACAGAGATACCTCCGGTCTTACCTTAGTTGCAAAGCACATGGTAAGCGCAGGCATTCTCTCCGGTATGATTGCTGACAAATCCCGGCAAAATTCCATCCATCGTGAGTACCTTGCCATCTCCAGGGGGCTTGTGACTCCATCTGCCGGCACTATCACCGCCCCCCTCTTCCGTAAAGAAGGCTCTATTATCGAAAGAGTGGTGGATTTTGAAAAGGGCGAGCCTGCTGTCACTCATTATCATGTTTTGGAATATAAAAATGGGCACAGCCTGCTCTCTCTGCAATTAGAGACCGGCCGCACCCATCAGATTCGTGTCCATATGAAATATTTGGGGTATCCCCTGATTGGCGATTATCTGTATAATCCTGATACGGAATATATCGCCCGTCAGGCACTGCACTCCCACTGTCTTCGCTTTACCCATCCTGTCACCCGGGAAGAAATGTGCTTCACGGCACCTCTTCCGCAGGATATGAAAGCAGTATTAAAACTTTAACTTATACAGCGCATCTTCTGCAATCAGACAATCCGCAAGTTCCTCCATATGCAGAATCTTTTTTACATCTGCCGTATAAAACTCAGCAAATTCCGTCGCCTGAATACAGATTTTACCAAGCCTGTTATAAGAGTCGCCTCCCTTATGCAGGGACAGATAATATTCGCCATCCATCATATACAGTGCACTTCGTATATACAATATATCATCCGGTATCACTGCTGCAAATGCAAACAAATCTGCCATACTGTCAACACGGAAAATAATTTGTCTTGGTCTGTACCTTTGCGTATCTTTCCGGAATAGATTTTGAACCACATCCGGCGGAGTTATCACAACCTCAGGCTCTGTTTTATCAAACTGGCCTTTTGACGCCTGAAAAATATTATTTAATTCTTTGAGATATGCCATAATCTGGTCCTTATCGGTCAGCTCCACCGGGTCCTTCTCCGATAATGTGAGAACCAGCCCCTGTTCAGGCATCATCATAATCTGAAGGTCAAACGCAAACTTAGGCGGCGTATATCCCACTTCCTCCGCAGCCAGTTCAATAATCTCCTGCACAATCTCCCTGGCTTTATCGCTGCGTGTCACAAAATCTTTATAATCAATCTCATATTCCTCCAACTCTGCATTGGAAAGAAAACACTTAACTGTTTTATCATCCACTCTTTCTATTTTCATGGCAGCCCTCACTTCTACACCAAAATCACACAAATTCTGCGTTTATTCTAACATAATCCCTTCTGAGTGTCCAGAAGTTCCCTCAAAGCATCCTCACCCACGCTGACCCAGGCATCTTCTTCCTCTTCATCCAGCCCCAGATACCGGGCAAGCGTCCTCTCATCCTCACTCATTCCCCATTGATAACTATATTCATCAATCTCTTCAAAATCTATCTCTCCGGCTAAATACTTTTCTTTAAAATTCGCCATCAGAACTCCTTTCACAACATAAGTCCACCTTTGTACTTATTTCTTATTATCTATCTTACAATAAATTCTGCTTTCAGGCAAGTTTCTACACAAAGTAATTCTTTCCAACAAAAGCTTCAAAAAAATTTTCCATGTTACTATTTTAATTTTGCTTTTGCTTATTTCTATCATATATGATATGATAATGATGGTATAGTTTCTAAATTATCATTTCATCAACCCATGAGAAGGTGCTTATTATGAGAATAGAAGAATTAACAACCGGTACACCCATTACTTTGACAGCAAATGTAAATGGTGAACAGCTAGACTTCCACACCACCGTTCAAGAAGTATTTCCCAAGAAAAAATTTATATTGGCAGATGCCGTTTATCAGGATGAGAAAATTGTTTCTTTTAATGCTCCGGGTACCTCAGTTGACTTATTGGCGGCACTTGACAGAGACAAACCAATGCTGTTTCAGGGCATAAAGATTGCCACTATGAAAAAGGCTGATAAATCCCTATGCTATGGTATTACTGCCACCGGTGAAGCCAAGCCAATCAACCGACGTGAGAACTACCGTTGTTATGTGGGCCTTCCAACTACTATTAAATGTGGTCTGCAACAGATGACTTACAGTGCCATTCTGCGCGATGTCAGTGTATCCGGCTTTTCAGTCGCTGTAGATTCCGATTTGGAGCTTACGCAGAATCAGGTTATCCATACTCTGCTGGAAGACTACATAGCAGAACTGAATGAAAATTTTTCTTTTCATCTGTATGGTCTTATTGTACGTATACAGCAGTTAGATAATGGCAAGATAGTCTATGGTTGTCGTTTAAATGCCAAAATCGGCGGTCTGGAAAATTATCTGATGAAAAAAGAACGTATGCGTCTGCGCAAATCAAACGGAGGAGGCGGCAGGAGATGACTCTGGATGGCGCAAACCGCAGGAATTCCATTGTCCACTATTTGGAGAAAAGCACAAAACCCATAAATGGAACGGAACTGGCTAAAATCTTTGGTGTCAGCAGACAGATTATTGTGCAGGACGTGGCACTGCTGCGGGCGGAAAACCGCAATATCCTTTCCACCAACAAAGGATATGTCCTGTTTCAGCCCCAGACACAACGCGGCGGTTTTACCTCTGTCATACGTGTAAAACATACTATGGAACAAACCCTGGCAGAAATGCAGTCCGTAGTGGACTATGGCGGATGTATGCTGGATGTTTTTGTGGAACATGATTTATATGGGCAGATTCGGGTAGACCTTTTAATCAATGATATGCAGGATGCCGAAGATTTCTGTGCTAAAATGATACAATGCAAATCAAGACCCTTAAAGGAACTGACGGATAATTATCATTACCATACTATAAATGCTCCCTCAGAAAAGGCACTGGACCTTATCAGAAAGGAGCTTAAGGAAAAAGGATTCCTGGTTGACTAGGAATCCTTTTTATTTACAAATTTCCCCATACATATCAGGTCTTCTGTCGCGGAACATTCCCCAGCTAAACCGCATCTCTTCCACCGCATCCAAATCAAAGGTATGCAGAATCACTTTTTCTGCTGTTCTCCCTGCATCCTCAAGTATCTCTCCAGTCTCGTCCGTAATAAAAGAAGAACCATAAAAGGTCAATGAAGAGGTCTGCCCATTATTCTCCTTTGCAGGAAATACCTGCTCCTCTCCAATACGGTTTGCAGCTATCACCGGAATTACATTCGCCGCCGAATGCCCCTGCATACATCTTCGCCAGTGCGGCATACTGTCACACTCAATAATAGGCTCGGAACCTATCGCCGTAGGATAAAACAGTAACTGTGCCCCCATCAGTGCCATACATCTCGCCGCCTCCGGAAACCACTGGTCCCAGCAGATTCCCACCCCAATTTTTCCGTATGCAGTATCCCATACCTTAAATCCGGTATTGCCCGGGGTAAAATAAAATTTTTCCTGATAAAAATGGTCGTCCGGAATATGCGTTTTACGGTATACACCCAGAATGCTGCCGTCCGCATCTATCACCGCAGTGGAATTGTAGGTTACATTTCCATCCCTTTCAAAAAAACTGATGGGAAGAACTACTCTAAGTTCCTCTGCCACTTTTCTGAAATGACACAGGGCAGGATTTTCCTCTGCCGTAAATGCCAGCTCATAGGAAGCATAATTTCTCTCCTGGCAGAAATACCAGGTCTCAAACAGTTCCGGCAGAAGGATAATCTGCGCTCCCTTTTCTGCCGCCTCTCTCACTGCCTTGTCCGCTGCTTCTATATTTTCCTGCCTGCCGCGATTACAGTACATCTGCACTGCCGCTACGGTTACTTTTTTCATAAATATACCCCCTGTATGTTTAGCACACACACCAAGTTTACTGCCTTGCAATAGGCAGATACAAAATTAATAAATCGTTATCCGATTATCATAAATCTGGAGACAGCATTTCTAATTCCATATCTATACAATCATATCCAACAATTTTCAATCTATTTCTCCCACTCTTCAGGGAAACCGTTTTTGTTACATATTCATCTGTGGATGTTTCAGGAGAACATTCGATAATTGTTGTTACATTACCCTCATCGTCAATATGTACTACTTTCGCCTCTCCGGATGACAGGGTAAACAAAAAATCTATCTCTATCTCTTTGTTCTCATTTAATACATTAGACCATAATGTCTCACGACCGTCAAATTTTGATACATGTAACGAATACCCTCCCTGTATCGATGTGAATATTGATTTCACTTTTGCATAGTGGTCTGCCTCCAGCGCAATTTTTTCTGCGGAATCATATTCCTCTCTGGCATAATCATTATTACAGCCCGTAAATAACAGGCAAATACAAACAAATAATAAGGCAATTATTTTTTTCATAGACAATTTTCTTCTCCTATTTTGATTATAACTGTTTCCACATCTGCTGTTCCGACTCTATAGGGGAACCTGCTGTGTGATACAGTGGATGTTGCCTCCACCGATAAGAATATCCCTTGCATAAATCTGGATTACTTCTCTTTCAGGAAATAATTCCTGCAAAATAGCTTTTGCGTGACCGTCTGCAGGGTCTCCAAATCCCGGCATTACAATATTCCTGTTGGCAATGTAAAAATTTACATAAGATGCTGCCAGTCTCTCTCCCGGTGTTCTGACAGGCTCATCCTGACAACTGTCCAGTCCCCGGCACTCTTCCTCCGTGATAGTTACAGGCTTTGGCAGAGGTAATTTGTGTACTTTTATCTTCCTGCCTCCGGCATCCACAGCCTGCTCCAGCACCTCCAGACACGCTCTGGACATGGCATACTGCACATCACTCTCATCATCCGTCCACGCAAGCACCACTTCTCCCGGTGCCGTAAACGCGCAGATGTTATCCACATGCTCATTCGTTTCGTCATTATAAATTCCACAGGGAAGCCAGATAATGGTGGATACATTCAGATAATCCCTCAGAACCTCCTCTATCTCCTGCCTGGTAAGCTGTGGATTGCGCCCCCCGCTCAACAAGCACTTTTCCGTCACCATACAGGTTCCCTCACCATCCACATGAATCGAACCGCCCTCCAGTATAAAATCTCTTTTATGGTATACATCTTTTTCCAGCAGGTCACAGAGCTTCCGCGCCATCTGGTTGTCATTGTTCCAGGGAAAATAGAGTCCGTCATAAAGTCCGCCCCACGCATTAAATCCCCAGTCAATACCACGAATCTCGCCTTTTTGGTTTTTTACAAAGGTAGGGCAGTAATCCCTTGCCCATGCGTCATCACTGGACATTTCCACCACCCGTATATGGGCGGGCAACATTGCTCTGGCATTATCATACTGTGCGGCACTGGCACATACGGTCACCTTCTCGGACCGCGCAATGGTCTCCGCCACCTGCACAAATGCCTTTCTGGCTGCGTAGGCGCCATACTGCCAGGAGTCCGCCCTCTCCGGGAATATCATAATACATCCCTCATGAGGCTCATATTCCGCAGGCATATAAAACCCATCCTGTCTGGGTGTGGTATCTCGCAAAATGTTCATGAAAATCCTCGTTTCTAAGCGATTTGTCACGAAGAACCGCTCTGTTTCTATAGTCTTCCCTTAAAGTCTTCATAGCCAAACTGCCGCACAATCTCACATTCCCCATGGGAATTTCTAAGGGCAATTGCAGGCAGGGGCATACCGTTAAAGGTATTGTTTTTCACCATGGAGTATATCGCCATATCTTCAAATATCAGCCTGTCCCCTTCCTTCAACGGATTGTCAAAGGAATAATCTCCAATGATATCCCCGGCAAGACAGGTGGGACCGCCCAGACGATAAGTAAATGCTCTCTCCCCTGCTTCACCACTGTCCGCAAGGGGTGGTCTGTAAGGCATCTCCAGAACATCCGGCATATGACATGCCGCGGAGGTATCCAGAATGGCAAAATTCCCGCCGTTATATCCCGTTTCCAGCACACGGGTAATTAGGAATCCTGCCCGCAGGGCAACTGCCTCTCCCGGCTCCAGATAGACAGTCAAATTATATTTTTCCTGCATTCTCTTAATACATTTTCCCAGCCGGGGAATGTCATACCCCGGACGGGTAATATGATGGCCGCCCCCAAAATTAATCCATTTCATTTCGGGAAGATATTCACTGAATTTCTCTTCCACCGCATCCAGTGTTTTCTCCAAATCATCGGCATCCTGCTCGCACAGCGTATGAAAATGCAGTCCATCCAATAAAGGCAACAGCTCTTTCATACTTTTTCCTGCCCCGCCCTCTCCCTGCACAAAGCCTGTCCTCGTAACACCCAGACGGGAACCGGGTGCGCAGGGGTCATAGATAGCGTGTCCTTCCTGGGTGGAGCATTCCGGATTGATGCGGAGACCTATACTTTTTCCTGCCTCTCTGGCACTTGCGCCAAACTTTGCCACCTGCTTCCAGGAATTGAACACAATATGGTCGCAGTATTTCAAAACTGCCTCCCAGTCCTCCTCCCGGTAAGCAGGTGAAAAAATATGATTTTCGCATAATCTGCCCTGCTTTCTCAGTGGCAGCACCATCTCCTCCGCTCCCAGCCTCGCTTCATACAGACCGCTTGCTGTGGCGCCGCACAGATATTTTCCAATCAGCGGATATAGGGAATACATAGAAAAAGCTTTCTGTGCCAGCAGGATTCTTGCCCCTGTCCGCTCCATAACACCACCTAAAATACGCAGATTATTCTCTATCAATGATTCATCCACTACATAACATGGAGTGGGTAACTGTTCCAACTGCATCTGTGATATCCTTTCCCTCACGACTTCCGTAAGGCAGAATCATTATACCACGTGCGCAGAAAAACAAGCGGCTGCGTAGCAGACATTTGTTTTTCAAGCCGTGGATTCCAGGTATAATGCACCGCGTAGGCGGTGACATGGCGGCGACAGCCGACATGAATTCTGCGAAGCAGAATCATTATACCACGCGCACAGAAAAACAAGCGGCTGCACAGCAGACATTTGTTTTTCAAGCCGTGGCTCCCAGGTATAATGCACCGCGTAGGCGGTGACATGGCGGCGACAGCCGACATGAATT
>CAZRZM010000135.1:0-1114 GCA_964604575.1 uncultured Acetatifactor sp. | reverse complement strand
CTGCGAAGCAGAATCATTATACCACAACCCCAGTAACCTTTGCACCACTTAATCTCTCCCGACAAAAAGTCACTCCTGCTTTTGCAATAATGAATCTAGAGCTTCTCCCTCTATATTAATCTGACTTCCGGCTAAAACCATATCTTTGTCTGCCTTAAAAGCCAGATACTGTTTAAATAAACTTAGCAGCTTTTCAAATTCATTTTCACCCTTTATCTGTTCCATTTCAACATCCGGAGAAATGATGCGGGCTTTTTTTAACATAGCCAGATAATCTGACAGTTCTGCACCATAATCTAAGTTTCCTACTAAACTAAACCCTTCCGAACCAATAGATAATCCTTTTGTACCCAGGTGCTTTAACGAATAAAAATACTCTGCAAATTCCTCGTTATATGCTGTACTCCATTTATTAGGGTCGTCTGGTAACGGTGTGTTTGCCGCCTTACGTCTGTCTCTGGCATCCTTTGCTTTATCAAAATGCTCTTTCTCCCCCAGTTGTCTGCTCAGCATACCGATAACTGTTTTGGATGCCGCTCCTCCTGCCGGGTTCATCTGTATTGTATCAAATTTTAAATTCTCTCTTTTGTCAGCCACCCATTGCAGAACTGTCGGAAAAAGAATGGTTGCCACTCCCACATTTCCCCCATTACTTTGGGTATGAAACATAAGAACCTGGTCTCGTAATACAGCCTGCACGTAACCACAAGCTTCCCACTTATTTCTATCTTTGCTAAAAGTATGGAGTACAATTTTTATATCAAATTCAGCATAATCTGCCGGTTCCGCCCATGTTGCTTTGGCATAATCATAGTTGCAATATGGAAATATCTCCTTTTCAGCCTCCTGCATATGCTCTTTATATCTTTCCCATGGTTCACCCATGCGCTGAATAATTCGGCAGTCAGAATAAATACTATTTGCTTTGCTAACCCTGTTTAACCGGTTTATGTCTGGTACAGTCTTTAATGTTACAGATTTATTATGGTTTGCCGGACTGTAGACACTATGGTTTGCTGCATTATCTTGTTTATTCATTTTTTTGTTCATTTGTTCATACATATTAATCTCCATTCCGCCGCCTTTGGCTGGCGGCACAAATAGTAATGAAAGT
>CAZRZM010000134.1:0-8844 GCA_964604575.1 uncultured Acetatifactor sp. | reverse complement strand
CCCTAGCATAGCTGAGTAATTAAGATTTTCATTCAGATTTCACATTTACTGTGTATTATTCTGTACTATCAATTAAAAATTTGATGTACTTTACACCATTTCTTGTACTTTAGCAAAATGGGGAAACTTCTAAAAATCTGTGAATAGCCTCCTCTTCCGCTCGATCATTTCGTCGATTTTTTCTATATAGAGAGTCACCTCTTTCACATTCTCGCACCGCTCAATCCGTCCGTCAGGATATACCCTCTTGGTAATGCTCCCTGCCCCCAGTGCCACAATGGTCTGCATCTCCTCCATAATCAGAATGTTATACAGCCCAAACTTACCCTCTTTTGCATAGCCCACATTCTCAAAGTTACCGGACATATTTTTCTGACGGTACAAATAATAAGGAACCATCCCCAGCTTCGCCGCACCTTCTGCTGCAATCCTCATGGTTTCATCCGTATTGCGCAGAGTCGCCACACCATTCTCCTGTATCCACTGATTCAGCCGGGACGCCCGTTTAATGGCGAGAGAATGCACGGTAAGACTGTCCGGCGCCAGCTTCACCACCTCGTCAATCGTATGCTGCACATCCTCTTTGCTCTCCCCCGGCAGTCCCAGAATCAAGTCCATATTAATATTGTCAAATCCGATTTCCCGCGCAAGCCCATAGGCCTCCTTTACCTGCTCCACACTTGCTTTTCTTCCAATAATATCCAGCGTCTCCTGCTTCATGGTCTGGGGATTTACGGAAATGCGGCTTACCCTGTGTCTAAAAAGCACCTCCAGTTTCTTACTGGTGATACTGTCCGCCCTTCCTGCCTCCACTGTAAATTCCCTGACCTGGGAAAAATCAAACAACTCCCTCAGCCTGCCAAGCAGCCTGTCCAACTGCTCTGCCTCCAGGGTGGTGGGAGTACCGCCGCCAATGTATACACTGTCCAGAATCTTGTGGGAAAATCTGTGGGCTACATATTCCATCTCCCGAATCAGACAGTCTATATAAGTATCCACCATTTTGCGGTATCCACCGATGGGAAAAGAAGTAAAGGAACAGTACAGACAAGTGGTGGGACAAAAAGGAATCCCTATGTAAAGACTATAGCCTTCCTGATAATGTATACTTTTAAGCAGTTCCCTCTCCCTCTTTGCAATATCGATGGACAATAATGCCTTCCTGCGGCTCACAAAATGGTTCTGCTCGTAAAAATCCCGGATTTCCTCTTCGTTCTTTCCCTCTTCCAGCATACCGTAGGCAATTTTGGTGGGGCGGATTCCCGTCAGATTCCCCCAGGGAAGTGTCTTATCCGTCACCTCACAGAGCATCTGGTAAAAGAACCGTTTGAAACCGTCCTTATACCCTTTATCCGTATCTGCGCATTTATCTGTCTGCTCCATGTGCCAGACAATCTTTCGCCCGTCCACCGTAACCAGGGCGCCTTCCTTCGTCAGTTCAATCACAATCCGTATCTGGCTGCGCAGTTCTTCCCTTTTTTCTTCCTTTGTCTCCGGTGTCAGCACCGTCACCTGCTCATCGGGATAAAATGCCCTTACAATCGCATTCACATCATATTCAAAATTTACTCTATTGAGCGATACCACCAACATTTTTTGCCTGTTCCTTCCTCTGTTAAACCATTCTCTCCACATGGTATGCTTTTTTATACCGTTTTGTCAAGAAATATCCTCACAGGACTCCCCACACACAGCCAAACACCAGCCGCCACAGCTTCCCTTTTCTGTCAAAAATCTGCTTACAGATATCATCATAGATACACCGGGCTTCCCTGCATTCTTCCCCGGATAATTCCCCCTCTGCAAAGGTTCCCCGCTCCACAAGCTTAAGAAAACGCTGCATTTTCATATTTCCGTCCTGCCCTAATTCCTCCGGCAGACCCTCCTTTTTGCCAGAAACATGGGACAGTATTTTCTGCAGGCGGCGGTAGAGTCTGGCTGTCTGTTCATTGGTGCTTTTATGGCTCTCATACCAGCCATCCATCAGCCTCACACTTTTCCATCTGATAAAACCTGCCAGTACCACCACACCTGCTGCCAGCGCCACACCTATAGGAAGCCATATCCAGCCTGCTCCCTTTTCCATACCACTTTCCATTTCTTCCTTTTTTATGTTGCTCCCGCCAATGATATGTGTGCCGTCCTGAAGCATTCCGCTTTCTGTTCCAAAATCTTGTCCTGCCTCATCCGGCATTCTCTGGCCCCCGTCTGTCTCACCAATATTATATTTTTCTGCCCCGTCGGGCTGCCTTTCCGGTGCAGAGGACATCTCTTCCTTCTCCTCCTGTCCATCTTCCCCGGATATCCCGATTTTCTCCATAACCCTGGAAGCATCCGGCATCTGCGTCCGCATCCAGTCTTCCTGCCCGGCAGTCTGATTCCCGGCATCCATCATCTCGCCTACGTAATGCAGCATCTCCAGCCGGTTATCCTCCGTCATTGCCGCTGCACCGGGTGTTGCCTCCAGCGGTACCCAGCCCCAGCCATCCAGATAGATTTCTGCCCAGGCATGTGCCTGCATTCCCTTAACCACCGCCTGATAAGTTCCGTCTTCCTGTCTCTGAAAAGTATCCGGAGAGGCACAATAGCCTGTCACATATCTGGCGGGAACGCCCAGTCTCCGCAGAATCAATACCGCAGAACTGGCAAAATGGGCGCACCATCCCTCTTTTTCCTCAAACAGAAAATATTCCACAAACTCTTCTTCCTCAGGGGTCATGGCGGCATTGATATTGTAGCGGGCATTCCAGCCCAGATAATACACGGTTGCAGAAACTGCCCATGCAGTATCCGTTATTTCTTCCCAGCTTTCCAGATACTCGGTCAGACGCGGAAGCTGCTCCCTGGGATACGCAAGATAGGTGTCGTACACATATTCCCTGTAATGGGCCTCCTCTGATGACATCTCCTTCCCACCAGACACCATGCTGCCTGACATCATGCCGTCTGCTCCGCTTCCCATCGGACAGTAGTCGTATGTATAAGCATTCTTTTTCCTTTTCACGGCTCCGTCCGCGCGTACACTTCCGTCCTGCGGCAGCTTCGCCCCATAGGGATACAAGGCATATTGATTGGACCCTGTCATTTCCCGGATATCCATATGAAGCACCTGATTGCCGTTTTCCTCACATAATCTGGCAAAAGTGGTATTGTAAAGCTGGGCGTAATCCTCCGGCAGTGTCCACCCTTTCTGCTTATAATATTTCTTTAAGGCCTTACTGTTATCCGCTTCCCAACTGAATCCGGTATAAGTGCTTCCTGCAAATCCTCTCAGATACACCGTCTGAACAGGCATGGAATCCACCGTAATACAGAAAACATCCTCCTCATCATTGGATGCCTCCCCGCTGCGCTGCAGGTTCCCTTTCACGGTACTGCTCTGGAACCACTCATCCCACTGCAGCAGATTCTTTACCACAGGAAGCCAGTTTTCATTTACCATGCGGCTGTACTGCTTTCTTTCTTCTTCCACATTATCGTGCCAGGTATCCAGATAAGGCAGACATCCATAGTAAGCCGCTGCCAGAACCGCTCCGCAAAACAGCAGGTTCAGCAGACATGCCTTTAACGCCTCCACTCCCTGCCTCTGAAACTGTCCATATGCCTGTGCAATTCCCAGACTAAGACACATAAACACCAGTCCATATACTTTGGGAAACGTCTGGGTATAAAAGGATGCCAGAACCGGAAGTACACAGACAAGCGCCGCCATCCACACATGCCCTTTCAAAATTCCATAGCCCATACAGAGCAGAAACAAAATACTGCACCACAGAAGAACCTGCAGTTGCACTTCTTCGTCCAATACCTGCACCAGCGGAAGCGTATATTTTTTATCGTACCGGTAGTTCACCTTCTCCAGCACCTCCGGCAGGGAACGAATCACTCCCGCATATATGGTTGTCCAGTATATCCCGGTCAGTGCCACAATAATGTCCGCCACTGCCAGAAATTTAAACACTGCCCACTTTTTCCCTCTGCCACACAGGAAAAGTACATAAATCACCAGTCCATAAACCAGCAAAGGACAAACCAGACGAACCGGCTCCACCTCCAACAATAGCAGAGAGCCCCAGGAAACCCACAGCCCCAGGATTCCCAGAAACAGTGCACCCAGAAGTACCACATTATCCGCAAGCATCTGCATCCATTTCGGCTTATTCATAGATACACCTCTCTCCCCAGTAAAGCTTTAACGCTGTGTCCAGTCTTAAAAACACCTCATTCCTGTCTCCCACTGCTGCCATTTTCTCTTTTGTCCCCTCATCCATATTTCGTGTGGCAGGCAAAATCCGTAACAGCCGGAAAATGCAGGTCTGTATATCCTCCTGACTCTCTATTGTCTGTTCCACATATTCACCGCTCTCCGTCCATGCAATTTTTTTCAGCCCCACACTGCCATGGTATAGGCACAAAAAAATAGCTGCCGCCCGCTCCAGATAAGCATCCCACCAGTCCAGTTTCCCACTGTCCGTCAGAATATCATCCGGTGCAGAAGCACAATCCAGAAACATGGAAACTCCCTGATTCGTATTCTGTTTCACATCCCGGACCTGCAGCTCCTCCTGCTTTGCCGACAGCTTCCAGTGTACTCTGTGCATGGAATCCCCTTCTCTGTAGCCGCGGACAATATATTCCCCCGCATCCTCTATTTCCCCACACAAAAATAAGCCGGACTTTAGCAGTTCCTCCAGCTCCTTACTCTCCACCGGACGCAGATTGGGACAAACCGCCAGTTCCACCTGCCAGTCTCCTCTGATTTGCGCCGCACATAAAAGCAGATAATCGTATACTTTTATACTGCGCACATGCAGTGTCCCATGTCCGCAGTGCTCTGTGGGCAACAGCAGAACCCATTCTTTCATCCCCCTGCCGTCCACCTGTTCTATCCGCCCGGTCCAACGCCTGCATGTCCCATCCACAAATTTCCATTCTAACTGCACCAGAATACGAAAAACAGGAAAAAAACTGTTGTTATAGATTCTGATGGGAACTTCTATTTTCTCTCCCCTGGTACAAACTCTCTCTTCTCCCTCCAATTCCACCCGGCACCTCATGCTGTGGAGCCACACAAAAATCTGACTCACCACCGGAACCAGAAGAACAACTGCAAATAAAAACCGCAGTCCTCTGTAATTATAGAGAAAAACCGAAGAAAGCATGAAAATTGATAATATTACATAGCCTATTCTTCTCACCATTTCTATTTCCCACAATCTCCAATTCTATGTAACAGTTCAGCCCTCAGTCTCTCAGTATATTTTTGCGGAAATCGAGGTGCTGTGTCAGGGCTTCTGCCTGCTGACAGAAGCCCTGACACAGCACCGACACCACAAAAAATAATTGAGGGCTGAACTGTTACATTCTATCTATCTCCCGCTCTCGGCGCACGCACCTGCGTCAGCACTTCTTCGATAATGTCCCCGGTACTCCTTTTCTCCGCTTTGGCTTTGGCACTCAGACGCATTCTGTGCGCCGCCACATCAAAAATGCTGCTGGCGACATCCCCTGGTATCACATAATCCCTTCCTTCCAGCCACGCATATGCCCTCGCCATTTTGCCCAGTGCCAGCGTTCCCCTGGGACTTAATCCCAGCTCCAGCATAGGATGCTTTCTCGTGGCATCCGCTAACAGCACCATATACTCATAAATGCGGTCATGGATAAAAATCCGGGCTGTCTCCTGCTGCATGGCAGAAAGTGTCTCTCCACCGACTATGGGAGTCACTTCATCTAAGGGTTTCCTGTTTTGTCTGGATTTCAGCATCATTATCTCCTGCCGGATATCGGGATAGCCCATAGTGATGCAAATCAGAAAACGGTCCACCTGAGCCTCAGGAAGCTGTGAAGTTCCATAGGAGCCCACGGGATTCTGGGTCGCCAGTACAATAAAAGGACTGGGCACCTTTCTCGTCATTCCGTCCACCGTAATATTTCCTTCCTCCATGACTTCCAGCAGCGCAGACTGTGTTTTGGGTGATGTTCTGTTAATTTCATCCGCCAGCAACAGATTGCACATTGCCGCCCCCTCATGGAACTCAAATTTTTCCAAATCCCGGCGGTAAATGGAAAATCCCGTGATGTCCGCAGGCATCACATCCGGCGTAAACTGTATTCTGTTTGATGTCAGTCCCATCGCCCTGGAAAATGCCAGTGCCATTTCCGTTTTACCCACTCCGGGCACATCCTCCAGCAGTACATGTCCGCCTGCCAGTATGGCCGCCATCACTTTCCTGATACAGTCCTCCTTTCCTGCAATTACTTTTCCCACTTCCTTCATAATCAGGTGTGCCCTGGTACAATACTCACTCATCTGATGTTCTCCCTGTTACGTCCTGCCATTCATCTCGCTATAGTTTCTTTTTTCCATCCTATCTTATCATACATGGACAGGCAACACCAATTAAAAATTATTAAGAATCCCCCCCTATACGCCAAAAAGGAGCCGGGCACTTTTCATGCCACAGCTCCTTTCGTACAATCCTGCCTGATTATGGTAAATATAGGCTGACTTCCTTGGGAACCCACGCCGCAAAGGTTATGGTGCCATCTTCATTTAATGTAAAGGTCTCTAATATCACATCCTCCATACCTCCCGAAGTAGCCCCACTGAAAATTATCAGACCCGGAGTGTTATCCTCGAAGAAATAAGCCATATTGAATCTGCCGCCATCTGAACCACGGGTATCAGAAACTTCTTCATTCGCCAGCCATGGTTTCATAGTAAAATATCCCTCTTTATCAACGTTAAGTGTCTGCACCGTATTTTCCAGTCTTACACAGTACTGTCCGATATTCTCCGGCGTAACCTGTCCAGTCCACTCCAGGGCATCCGCCATCTCTTTTGGCAGTTCTATTTCGTCTTCCCCATCCCCGGACGGTGTGTTCACCTCATCAATGAGTGCCTGAGCCCTGACAGGGTCTGCCTTGGAAGCATCAAGCTGCAGTTCAAACAAAGCATTCAGTCCCTGATACCCCACATTTCGGGCAATATCCCCACTTTCCTCATTGTAATCGTAAAGGCTGCTGTCATACATAACAGTATCCGTCACACACAAATACAGTTTTCTGTCCGCAAAATATTCAATATTATCGCATTCCAGCATCTGATAGAGGATTCCGTTCTCCGCAAATCTGGTGGAATTGCCGCAGAGAGTTACCGCATTATAAAGTCCGGGATTCAGACCGCTTATTAATGGTGATACAAAAAAGTACTCATGTTCTGCATCCACCACAGTCCCATCTTCTTTCTGTATGGCTACTGCACAATAGGTTCTGTCATCCCTTACCTCACCGTTTGAAATATGTGCATATTCCGACAGTTCCTTACCAGATGCTATGCCCAGAACCGTCACTTTGTAACCACCGAAGCTCTGGCTTTCCCCATAAACATTCATCCTGCCTTTGTCACCCGTTTCTTCCTCATCAAGCTCCATCTGTTCTATAAAAGCCTTTGTCAGTTTTTCGTCTCCTATTCTCTCTGCCACATCTGCTGCACTCAGATGCTTCCATGCAGCAAATGCAGTAATGGAAGTGGTTGCCACAAACAATGCTGCTACCACTGCCACAGAAACCTTTTTCATCCTTTTCTGTCCCATATACTCTGTCTCCTTTACTTGTTGTAAGATTTTCCGGTTTAATATATCACCGGCTTCCTCCCTTGGAGTAAGGACAAGTTTTAAAAGTTCATCCAAATCATTCTTCATTTAAAACACCCTCCAATTTCTTTTCCAAAAGCTTACGAGCCTGATACAGCCTGCTTTTTACTGTTCCAACCGGCACCTGCACCACCCCGGCAATCTGTTTCAGATTTAACTCTTCCATATAGTGCAGAAGCACGACGGTTCTGAGTTTGTCCGGCAGCCCGTCCACCGCATTCCATACCAGTCGGTTTCTCTCTTCCTCCAGAATCTGTTCTTCCGAAGTAGGTCTGTCATCCGGCAGATACTCCTTGTGTTCTTCGTTCAGAAAATCACACATTCCGGCAATGCGGTTTCTCCATGCAAATTTACGTTTTTTATTTTTCCAAATATGCAGTGCCACCGAGAGACAATAGCTTTTCACATTTTGTCCAAAGTCAACCTCATCCAGCCGCTCCACTGTTTTCAGCCACGTATCCTGATACAGTTCATCCGCCTCCTGGACATCCTGGGTAAGATGTCTGCAGAAAGAATAGATATCCCTGCCATATACATCAATACATTTTATCAGCTCTTGTTTTGTCATTACTGCTCCTATCCAAAGACGTCTTTTGTAAAGGAATTTGTCCTTCACCCATATATTGTAATAAGTCCTTAAAAGGTTCACTATAAAGAAAAAAAATCCCTCTGTCGTCTTACTGACAGAAGGGATTATATTTCTTTTCATGCTCAATTGTGGTGCTGTCCCCATGTCCCGGATACACCTTCACCGTACCGGGCAGTTCAAACAGCTTTTCCTGGATGGAGCGCACCAGCGTTCCCATACTTCCGGTAGGGAAATCCGTTCTTCCTACAGACTCCTGAAAAAGAGTATCTCCGCTTATCAGAAATCCTGCCTCTTCAAAATAATAGCAGCAGCCTCCCGCAGTGTGCCCCGGCGTGGCTATCACTTTGCAGGTCATATCCGCAATGGTAACTTCCTCTCCGTCTTTTAAATAAACATCCGCTTCCAGAGTACACGCCCTGCCTGCCTGCTCAGATACATTTTGGTGGGCATTCCCAAGCAGTTCCCGCTCCGCCTCGCAGGCATATACTTTGACAGGTTCCTTTCCTTCCTCCGCCGCCCGGACATTTGCCGCCTCCTTCAGTGCCCCGCATCCCCAGATATGGTCGAAATGCCCATGGGTAAGCAGCACTCCCCGGA
>CAZRZM010000133.1:0-8981 GCA_964604575.1 uncultured Acetatifactor sp. | reverse complement strand
TCCAATGTATTTTATAGTGTGGCTTGTCCTCTGTGTGTTGTCAATTTTGTTGTATTGGAAGTGGGGGAACATTTATTATGCTATGATAAATGGGTAATCAAAGTTAGCTTTTCCAGATAGAAATAATTCGTATGAAATTTAAAGTATTTCCTCTGTAATAATGCAAAATAAAGGAAAATTTTATTGCAGAGGACGAAGGAGCAGTAAATAGGACTGAGCAAAAAGAATCTCGAAAAGAAGAGAATGTGCGGATTTATACCGTGGCACTCGGCGATAATGCGGTGACGGAAAATCTGGAAGAGATAGCAGAGGTTACGGATACAATTATATCGGCGTCACACCTACTGTGTAGGAGGAAGACGGTGAATAAGGATAAAAAATTACGTTTACTTTTAATGCCGTTGATTTTTATAATACTTTTATTTGTTCTTGTGGGAATTCTTGAGATTGCAGGTGAAAATTTGAACGCATACATACAAAAAATGCCGGGAGTGATTGGTGGAACGATAGGATTAATATGTATAATAATGGTATGCGTATCGATGTTGATAGGCGGTGTATTATATTTTTATGTACCAATAGGTGTATATATTGCGATGCTGGTTGTGTATACGGGTGTCTGCTGGACATGGATTTTGAAGCAGAAGAAGGCTAATATGATGTATGCAGTAGTGTGGTTTGTCTTTTGTGTATTTTCAGTTTTAATGTACTGGAAGAGGGGACTATTGCATGCGAGCTGATGAGGCAATAATTATGTTGCGATGCAATAATATGCCAAAGTATTATAAATGGGAACGGCAAGAGCATTTTAAGAAATTTGAAAAATAGATTTTACTATGGGAGGAAAAAACTTGAAAAAGGATATAAAATTATGTTTGTTACTAGCGCCATTAATTTTTATGGTACTATTATGCGTTCCTGCGATGATGGAAGGTATTGGATATAGATTATTTGTGCGAGAAGGACCGAAAGTGCTATGGATTTTACATTTGGTAATGCTTATTATAGCAATGGTAATATGGGGTACCACATTTTATCATATTCCAATAGACATATATATTGCGATACTGGCTGTGTATACGGTGGTATCCTGGGTCTGGATTTTGAATCAGAAGAAGGGTAATGCGTTATATTTTATAATGTGGATTATCCTCTGTGCATTGTCAGTTCAAATGTATTGGGAGTGGGGGAGTATATATGGTAGTTTAATGTATTTATAATTTTGAGATTTTGCCATCAGCCAGCCATTGGTAGTATCATATCAGTACTGGATGGGGTCTTTCCTCCGGGGATAGGAATGCCCGGAAAAGCATTGTACTTATTTCGGACGGCGGAATGGAGCACAGCGGGGATATCCTGTCCTATGACAGGGAAGTACCGGAGCGCGCAAAAAGGGAAGATGTGCGGATTTATACCGTGGCACTCGGCGACGGTGCAGTTACCAAAAATCTTGAAAATTATGTGAAATAGCTTCACATTTGAATAAAAATGCTGTAAAATAAGGCGTATGTACGTCGCGTTTTATGCGATAGGAGGAATATCTGCTGGGCAGATTAAAGGAAGGAGAGACATTTTCATTATGTCTAAGAAAGAAAAGGAAACAGAACAGAAAGAAAAATTTGTAACAAAATATGACCGGAAGATGCAGAAACGGGAAGAACAGAAGCAGAGAGAGCAGAAGGAAAAACGCATAAGTACCATTATAGGTGTGGCAGTTGCAGCAGCGGTGCTGTGTCTGGTGGCTTCTTTTCCCATTCGCTCATATCTGGCAGTGAACGAAACTTATATCAGAATAAACGGAGAAGACGTTTCCAGAGCAGAATTTGATTATAACTATAATGTTGTGAAAAATAATTACATTAACCAGTATGGCAGTTATTTATCCTACTTTGGTCTGGACACTTCCAAGGATTTTTCCGAGCAGATGTATTCGGATACACTGACCTGGAAAGACTATTTTGAGCAGATGGCAGTACAGAGTATTACCACAGACAAAGCATTAAAAGCAGAAGCGGAAGCAGAGGGCTTCACACACGATTCCACTGAGGAAATCGCATCTTATGAAGAATCTGTGAAAGAGGCGGCAAAAACAGCAGGGGTAAGCGTTAAAGCTTTTGTACAGCAGAACTATGGTTCTTATGCTACACTGGGCAGGGTTAAGAAATATATGGAAAATGCTTTTTACTCCAATGCTTACTATACAAAAATTGCTGGGGAGAAAGCGGCAACAGAGGAAGAAATCACAGCTTATTATGAAGAAAATACAGATAACTATGATTCTGTTGACTACAATATGTCAGTTATCTATGCGGACATTCCCACAGAGCCTACGGAACTGGCAGACCCGGTAGATGAGACAGAGAGTGAGAACGCTGATGCGGACGCTGCAGAAGGAACAACTTATCAGCCTTCCGAGGCAGAAATAGAAAAAGCAATGGCAGATGCAAAAGAACTGGCAGATGCAGCAGAGGAAACCATCCAAACTGACGGTGAGCTTCAGGAAAATGTACTTAATACAAACGCAGCCACTGTTACAAGAAGCTGGCTGTTTGATAAGAGCAGAAAAGAAGGTGACACTACTGTCATTGAGGATAGTACAAGCCATTGTTACTATGTTTTGTCCTTTATTAAGCGTTATAGGGATGAAACCCCTTCCGCGGATGTTCATATTATTGCTGCTTCCGATAATAACGGACAGGCAATTCTGGATGAGTGGACAAATGGCGATGCTACGGAGGAGAGTTTTGCAGCATTGGCTGACTGTTATAATACGGATACCACATTTACTGCGGAGGGCGGATTGTATGAGGCAGTTACTCCCGATGGTACCCAGGAAGAGCTGGCGGCGTGGATTTTTGATAAAGCCCGTACTGCAGGAGACACCGGGGTGGTAAGTACAGAGCAGGGTTACAGTTATGTATTATATTATGTAGGAACCAATGACCCTAAGTGGAAAATTGATATTGCCGATACCCTTCTGGCCGATACCATGACTCAGTATCTGGATGAAATTTGCAGTAAAATAGATGTAGAGGACAGCAAAGGAAATCTCAATTATCTGAAAATAGAGGCACAGCAGGAAGCTGATAATGCGGAAGCAGAAAATACAGATTCCGGCGAAGACGCTGATGCACAGACACCGGATGACACTACCGAAAATACAGATACAGCCGATGGTGTGGACGAGACAGATAATACCGGAGAATAATTAAGGCAGGTATTTTGGAGAAAATAGTATAAGAAAATGAAAACCGGCAGGTGATAATTCATCTGCCGGTTTATTATTGGTCATTATCAGCTTCGGTTTCCTCTGTGGGAAGCCATGCTTTACCGAAATTAACATCACTGAATAAAGCAGTTAGTCCGGTAATCTGTTTCAGACGCAGAATTTCATCCTTATCCATGCCCAGATGTTTGGATATCCATGTATCGGAACGCCCTAATTCATGAAGCTCTTTAATGATATTGCTCATAAGGTCTACGTTGTGCGAGCCTCTGGCGCGGTTATGGCGGATTGTGCTTGCCATACGGTGGTCCAGCGGTTTGTCAATAACGGAGACAGGCAGCATACCACCCTCGCGCTGGTAGATATCAGGATGGTCCAGCATGATGCGGTAGCGGTGAAAGCCGTCCACGATGATATAGATATCCTCCGTTTCGTCATGGTAGCAGACTATAGGCATGGTATATCCATCCTCCCGGATGCTGTCGTAGAGCAGTTTGAGTTCGGGAGGAGCCACACTGTTGGGATTATATGTGTTTGGCTTAATTTTCTCAATAGGAACCGAGATTACATGATAAACGGGACTTTTATCTGTCATAGTAATTCACCTATACCCTGGTATTTTTCTTTTAGTAGATTAATGTTTGCCTGCTGCTGTCTGTTCAGGCCAAATCCCATAAAGCGGCAGATATGGTCATTTCTCAGAATACAATAGCACATGCGTTTCCAACTGGGGATATCTTTGGTAGATTTAATATCATCGGTGTGGTCGGGCAGCTTGCCAATAAAAACTATACGGGAGTTTTTCATAACAGTGTAGTTGGAAACACCATTGCGCCGTATCTGGTAGCCATGTTCTATCAGTTCTTCTATTGTTTTTTCCTCCAGACCACCGCCTACGTTGTGCCAGAAATGAATGGAAGTCTGGAATTTTTTAATATAATTATTTCGCAGTCGGGGTGGGAGAGTCGCCAGAAGAAACTTGGTATAAGACTCCCAGGTATGTCCTTCCGGAAGAGTCAGATTACGGTATCCAAGAGCCTTTGTTTTACCGTAGATGGCACCAAAGTTTGCGCCCTGGACACGCCCCACAAGCTTTGTCCAGATTTCGGGGTCAATGACACGGTACAGATTCAGGCTGTCTTTGGCATAATCGTTAAAAGGTGAGGCGACACGCATCTGGGACGGTGACAGACCGGACATATAATATAGGTCGTATAAGTGGTTGTAATCGTAGGAAAAAAGATAGTTTGCATGCCACACATCATTTAAGGTCCAGTCGTAGATAGGAGAAGCGCACCATACATCTTTGAACTGTTTACTAATCCAGCAGGTATCCTTGTAGCCGTATTTACGGTTTATGATACCGCTGTACCGCTGCAGGGATTCTTCTGCCCGGATACCCACCAGACAGATGGTTTTTTTTCCATCGTGGGAAATACGGTACCATCGTCCGAACTGTTTTGCAAGATCCTCCTGGTGCATACGGTAGCGGTAGGTGGTGATAGGATTGTTTTCCAGATTAATGACATAGGGGTGTTTTGGCATAGGGCGCACCCAGGCATCCTCTTTGGTGTCGTCCCAGGGATACCAGAACATTTCATAGCTGCTTAAGGCGGTTCTGGTCGCCATGGGCAGACACACCCAGTAAAGCTCCGCATCCTGCTCGATTCTTGCAAAGGTTCTTTCCACATATTCGGCAGTTACCGTATACTGTGCCTCAAAGTCCTGATGAAACACCCCGATTTTCTTGTCCGGATAATATTTCTTCTGAAAATCCAGAGTCAGATTCAGCAACAGTCCACTGTCTTTTCCACCGGAAAAGGATACAAAAATGTTATCAAATTCCTGAAAGATGTAATGAAGCCTTTCCTGTAACGCTTCGTATACGTTTTGGTCGGTATATTTTCGTATCATAGTAATTCCTCTTCCCACAGCTATCTTATGTAAAAGATAAAACGATTCTTGATAACCAGCATTTTACCATTATTTTCCAATTTCTACAAGTATTCGACAAAATGAGAGGTGTCCGGCAACTATAAGTTGCGCAAAAGAACTTTTTGGTTGGTGGCAATCCACGCTGTTTTTGTGTACAATAGGAAACATAAAAATGTGGAGGTGCCGGCAATGAAATTATCAGAGAAAATTGTGGAATTAAGGAAAGCAAGCAAAATGACCCAGGAAGAACTTGCCTTAGTCTGTAATGTGAGCAGGCAGTCTATTTCCAAATGGGAGGCTGATATTGCATTGCCGGAAACGGAAAAGCTACTGATATTAGGAGAGGTTTTTCACGTTTCCATGGATGTTCTCTTGAAGGATGAACTGATGGTAAATGGCATTAAAGAAGACCACAGTTGCGGCAGCAGTACCATTGGGGAAAAGAGAACGGAAATTTATGAGGGTATGCTGATTAAGGAAAGTATTGAGGATGAAAATATTATTGATATCCTGAATATACACAAGGTGGAATTATGGAAAACAGACGGAAAACCGAAATATTGGACCGTACTCTTTTTTACCTGTGCGAGAAAAGATTTCCCGGAACAGATTGCCAGAGTTATGATTTCCGATTTGGATAACGGTGGAAATTGGTTTGTGGATTTTAAAGCAGGAAATGAAAAGTATGTTGTATTTAGGAATAAGATTTTGAAGTATCAGATTGGAAATCAGACGGAAAAAGAGCACGTATGTGAGGAATGCCGGAAAATGGGTATTTTGGATGAGCAGATGAACTGGTCGGAATAGGAGGCATGTGAAGATATGAGAGTATTATTGACATCAGCAGGATTGGAAACAGAAGAAATTCAAGATTATTTTGTGGAATTGATGAATATGGATATGGCTTTGGCAAAAGCATTATTTATTCCGGTAGCAGCAATCAATCCAGGTGCAGTGGCTGTGCTGCCAAAGTGTATGAATGATTTGTTGAAGTGCGGTATTCAGGATACAAATATAAAAGTCTATGATATGCACAGGGAAATGGATACAGAGGAACTGCGGCAGTACGATGTGGTATATATATGCGGCGGGGAAACACAGTATTTACTGCAGAGAATGAATGAAACCGGATTTTCCAGGACCTTGATGGAGTATATTCATGCAGATGGCGTTGTAGTGGGAGTGAGCGCGGGAAGTATTATTTTTGCGAATAATCTCCCCGCTAATTTAGGATTGATAGACACAAAGCTGGATGTCCATTGTGCCAAAGGAGAACCGGGTGGGAAAGTGCCATATCCGTTAAAAAAGAATGTGCGTCTGACAGATACATGTGCGCTGGCAATACGTAATATTCCTGATGAATTAAAAATTATCGGAGTGTAGTAAAAAATCAGCTATTCCCATATTTTCTATATTCTTTGTTGTAGAAGAAAACGGATAAGACCATGGCGATTGTCCAGCCCACGGGCCATGCACACCAAATACTTATGGCTGTTTTGGTCCAGTCTGCAAGAACAAAGGCAAGAACCACACGCAGAATCAAATCAGTGAAAGTAGCCGCCATAAACTGCCGCATGGCACTGATACCCCGGAGTATGCCATCCGCAACCAATTTAGCCGATATGACAAAATAGAAGGGGGACAGTATCCATAAAAACTGTCTGCCAGTCATCAGGGCAGCGGCAGAGCCTTTTTCCATAAAAAGAAGAAGCAGATATCTTCCAAAGAAAATGTAAAGGATACAGAACGGAATACACAGACACCATACCATTTTAATGCCCGCATGAAAACATTCCCTGATTCGTCCGTATTTATGGGCGCCCAGATTCTGGGCTGAAAAATTGGAAATTCCATTGCCGATGGTAGTAAATGATGTAATAACCATATTATTCAGTTTCACGGCAGCAGAATAGCCTGCCATGACGGAAGTCCCAAATCCATTGATAACACTCTGAATCAGTATATTTCCCACCGAAATAAAACTCTGCTGTAAAATACTTGGGATGGCGATTATCATAATCTTTTTCAAAAGTTCCCTGTCAAATAGCTGCGGCTTTTCCGGAACCTGGATTTTTTTAAGTCTTATCCACACAGTAAGGACAGCCAGAAGGCAACTGATTCCCTGACATAAGAAAGTGGCCCATGCAACACCCGCTACCCCCATGTCAAATAATTTTACAAAAAGAATATCCACTGCAATATTTGATATAGAGGATATTGCCAGGAAATAAAAGGGTGTCTTAGAGTCACCTAATGCAGAAAAAATTCCGGTTGCAATGTTGTAAAAGAATACAAATGGCAACCCCCATATATAGATATCCAGATACAGCCTGGAGTCCCCAAATACTTCCTCCGGGGTCTGAATTAAATGAAGTAAAGGACTGCACCCGAAGATACCGGCAAGCATTAACAGGGCACAGAGAAAAGCACTAAAAATGCAGGCTGTTGACACCGCAGTTTTCAATCTGCTGTATTCTTTTGCACCAAACAGTTGTGAAACAATAACGGAACATCCCATATTACAGCCAAAGGCAAAAGCAATAAAGATTAATGTGATTTCATAGCTGTTTCCAACAGCCGCCAGTGCATTTTCCCCGATGAATTTACCTGCCACCAGACTGTCTGCGATATTGTAAAGCTGTTGAAAAATAATGCTGCCAAACAAAGGAAGGCAGAATTTCCATAATACCGTTTCCGGTTTTCCCACCGTCAAATCCTTATTCATATAAATCTCCTTTCCAAGAGAAGCGGGTATTTGCAGTCCACTTTAATTCTTATATTTACTGTACATCTTTTCGGAAATATATTATAATACGCTTTATAGAATATGAAAAATATATATAATATATTGGAGATATACAAAAAATATATGGATATAAATTTTGAGCACTATAAAATTTTCTATTTTGTGGCAAAATATGGGAATATAACAAAGGCAGCTACAGCCTTAGGGAGCAACCAGCCAAATGTGACACGAATTATGAAGCTGCTGGAATCACAGTTAAATTGCAGGTTATTTATCCGTGAGGCAAGAGGAATCAGCTTAACAGAAGAAGGGGAGCTTCTTTATTCCCATGTGGAAATTGCATACAGACATTTGCTGAATGCGCAGGAGGAAATATGCAGACGGGACTCGCGAAGCTGTGGTACGGTAGAAATAGGAGCAACCGAGACGGCACTGCATCTTTTCCTATTAAATGCGTTACGTGATTTTAAACTGGAATATCCTGCAATCAGAGTCAAAATCCATAATCACACAACACCGGAAACGGTAAAGCATCTTATCAGTGGCAAACTGGATTTTGCAGTAATCACAACGCCCTTTGAAGTACCTAAAACGATTTCTTGTGTAAAAGCGTTGGATTTTGAAGAAATACTGGTAGGCGGGATACAATATTCGGATTTGGGTAAAACATCCTTAAAACCGGAAGATGTCAAAAAGTATTCATGGATTGGCTTAGGAAGGGAAAGCGCAACCTATCATCTCTATAAAGACTTTTTCATATCCCAGGGAATAGATTTGGAGCCCGATATGGAAGTTGCAACGTCTGACCTTATGCTGCCAATGATTGAAGATAATTTGGGAATCGGCTTTGTGCCGGAAAAACTGGCGTTGCCTTTATTAGAGGCAGAGAAGCTGGTACAAATACATATGAATTGTGACCTTCCAAAACGAAGCATACAGATTGTTTCGGATAAAGGGCGGGGAAAAAGCCTTGCGGCAGATACTTTTTACAAATTTTTAAAAAATATGATATAATGATTCTGCTTGCGCGGTGCATTATACTGGGAGCCACAGCTTGAAAAACAAATGTCTGCT
>CAZRZM010000132.1:0-9012 GCA_964604575.1 uncultured Acetatifactor sp. | reverse complement strand
CAGCATAATAACCCAAAGAAATTTAACAGAAATTATACATTGGTGGACGATGATTGCATCAGTGATTAACATTGTTACAATCGTTGTTTTATGGAGTATCTGCAAACGCAACAACACATCCTATCGTGAAATGATACATTACAAAAAAAGCCAAAAAAATATTTTTAGAGGATTTCTGTTTATTGTCATAATGTTGTTGATAGGCATAGGAGGAATGTATTTAGCAGGCGGATTTTGTTATGGTAAGTTTCCATATTTTGCACCAATGATGATAGCACCTATCCCCCCTCATCTTGCTATATTAAATATATTTATACTTCCACTGACAACCACAATTGCAGAGGACGGAGTATATTTAGGATATGGAGTAAATAGCTTCACTTCAAAATGGGCAGCTATTTTTATCCCTGCATTTTTCTATGCCTTACAACATAGTTTTATTCCTATGATATTTGATATGAAATTTATGACATATCGTTTTTTATCTTTTTTTGCTTTAACGATATGGATATGCTTCCAATATTATAGGGGAAGCTCTGTTTCGCATATTATGACAGGGCACTGGTTTTTAAATATGGCAACAACAATACAAATTGCAATAACTTCCCTTAATCCGGAAACATATATTACGTTGATAAAGCAATAGGTAATAATATTGTGAAACGATTGGAATTTATATTATGCCCTATATGTGGGAAAAGACACGGAAACGCCAACAGATACGGCGGCTACGAATGTGCACCAACTGGCAGGAGATAAAAAAAACTACTATTTTTTATAAAATAACAATATAACATCACCCAAAATACACATTGCAAAGTATACAATCCAGCATAAAGCAAAGGAAACCAGTGAATTACCCAGACGGGGAATTGGCGATAAGAGCCAGCCAAAACCTCCCAGTATGCCATCTATCATATTAAATATGCAGGATATGGGCATCAGCAGAAGCAGCCATATATTTATCACCCCAAACCATTTTTTTGCAGAAGCAGTATTTTTACCAATAAAATGTCCTATTGCATAAATCATGCACCCCATCGCCAAAAGGATAAAACCTATAGCAGTCGCTGTGGGCGTCTGCTCCTCCACCCAGACCATAACAGCCACAATAATACCTATGAAATTAAATGTAGTACCCGTTGCCGCAAATATCCTTGCATCTGGCTTTTCTTCCGTGTCACATTCCTGTTTTTCAATTCCTTTGAGCAGGTAATCTGTGGTGACCTCAAAATAATCACTGATTAAAATAATATTCTCCAAATCGGGGGAGCTCTGTTCGCTTTCCCACTTTGACACTGCCTGTCTTGATACCCCCAGATAATCTGCCAGTTGTTCCTGGGAAATGCCTTTTGTCTTTCTTAAACTTTGTATACGGTCTGCAACATTCATACATGACCCTCCTTTTCATTTTGATAGCCTTATACTAACAAAATTGTGGGTTGCGGTTCTACCAGCCATACCTTGCATACTGTCAACTGATGGTTGCAGTGCTGATAAATAAGAGATTATTCTCCACTGTTTTTCACTTCAAGAATCATACTGTCAAATATTGCCTCTTCAATGACCTTCATACACTCGTCCGTATGTTTTTTGATATCGTCACCCCAAAACCGTATTACCGTCCAGCCCTCAAATAAAAGTTTTTTATTGATTTCATCATCCCGCTCTCTGTTGCGGGATATTTTGCTAATCCAAAACTCACTGTTATTACTTTTTTCCAGCCTTGGCTTCAGCACTTCCCAGTCCTTACCATGAAAAAATTCTCCATCACAGAAAATCGCAATTTTATATTTTGTCAGTACAATATCCGGGCTTCCGGGAAGGGCTTTGTAATTCTTGCGGTAGCGGTAACCTTTGTGCCACAAAGCTTTCCGCAGAATTACTTCGATTTTGGTATCCTGGGAACGGATATTCTGCATATTTTTACGTCGCTGTTCTTTTGTTAACTTATCCACTCAAACACCTCACATCAAGGTTGACTTTCCACCGCTTTACGCAAATCAGCAATATACTGCATCTGTTGCTTTTTTAAATATCCTTTTACCAATGGCTTCATGTAAAATTTTTTTGCAGCCACATCCTCTGTAAACTCTACATGAACCAGATTGTTATGCACTGAAAATATTCCCATCCAGTGTCCTGACATATTGATATTATCCATATCAAATTCATAACGTTTATATGGTTCCAATGCAGTAATGGTAAAGGTTGTAACAAAGCCATCTTTCGTGTGTTCCTCAAATCGTTTCCCAGGTTCCAGGACAACAATTTTACTGACATCACTGCGCCATGAATAGTTATTCAGGGATATCACTGTTTCCCATAATTTTTCTAATTCACATTGAAAATCTGCCTCTATTTTTGATACAGCCATTGAAACCTCCTGATGTTTTTCATTCAAACCTTCCTCTTATCTCTCATTATAGTGGATTTACCCCAAAATAGCGAGATAAATATTCCCACATATTCCATATATAAAGCGCACCAGACATTTCATGCCTGATGCGCTTATTATAAAACTTCTTTTCGGTTATCTTCTCTTTAATCCCCCACTTAGGTTGCGGCTGCACCATCTACACGCAGAACAGCTCCGGTTACATAATTGCCTGCATCGCTTGCAAGATACAGATAAGCATTAGCGATGTCCTCCGGCTTTCCAACCCGTCCCAGAGGAATGCCTGCTGAAATTCTGTCTACCATCTCCTTGGGCAGAGCTGCCACCATATCGGTTTCCGTTACGCCGGGAGCTACTGCATTGACACGAATCTGGTCTTTTGCCAGTTCCTTTGCAAGAGACTTTGTAAGACCATCTACTGCAAACTTTGAGGCAGGATATCCACATCCGGCGGCCTGACCGTACTTGCTTACCATGGAACTGGTATTAATGATAACACCGCCGCCCTGCTCTTTCATAATCCTTGCCGCCGCCTGGGAGCAGACAAAAACTGCTTTTACGTTAATATCCATAATTTTAGAAAATTCTTCCACTGTGTAGTCATAAAGACTGGTTCTGGATGATATTCCTGCATTGTTAGCCAAAATATCCAGACTTCCAAACCGCTCTTTGACGGAAGCAAAGCCTGCTGCTACTTCCTCGGGATTGCATAAATCAGGCCAGATTCCCATAATACGTCCTTCATACTCCGGCAGCTTCGCCAACGCCTGCTCCACTGTCTCCTGTCTGGAACCGGTAATCGCCACATTTGCTCCGTTTTCCAGATATTTCTGGACAATAGCCAGCCCAATACCTCTTGTTCCACCTGTAACAACTGCTGTTTTGTTTTTTAACATAGAAGTCCTCCTCGCAAATTATTTTTAGAACGATTCTAATTATTTAAAATTTATTCTACCTTTTTGAACTCTTCTTGTCAATAGGAAATGGTCGCAGACTCTTATCTGACTATTACCCTCTCCGGGCGTCCGCCTATCCGGCTTAAAATTTCATTTGCAATAGTCTGCGTCTGCTCCGCCAAATCGCATACGGTAATTTCCATCTGCTCCGACCTGCCAATGACAACCGCCACGTCGCCGGAACCTACATCTAATATATCACTCACATCCACCAGTGTCTGGTCCATACAGATAGTGCCTATGATAGGGGCTTTCTTCCCCCGAATCAAAACAGCGCCTCTCCCACCTGACAGGCTGCGGGGTAAGCCGTCCGCATAACCGATGGTGAGTACCGCTATTTTCATGGCATGGTCTGCCACAAAGATAAGTCCATATCCCGCTGTCTCCCCGGGATAAATTTCTTTTACCACTGCAACTCTGGTTTTTAAAGACAAAATGGGAGAAAGTTTGTGTCTCCACTCTAAAGTATCCTTTCCGGTACTCAGCACCCCATAAAGCGCCATCCCCACTCTGGCATAATCCCCTGCCAGTTCCGGATAATTCAGAACACCATAACTCGCCTGCATATGGACTTTGGGACATTTTATCCCCTTTTTTTCCAGTTCCTCCAGCACTCTGTTAAACCGGACTGTCTGGTACTCGGTAAAAGACTTCTGTGGCTCCTCTTTTCCATCATCCGCAGACAGATGGGTCATGATGCCGTCCACAATTAAATTCGGCATTTCAAACACCCGGCATATTTGTTCTATATTTTCACAGCGTTCTCCCAGCCGGTGCATTCCGGTGTCGATTCCCAGATGGACATGGAGTTTCTTACCGTATTGCCGCAGCTTTTCTGCATAGGAATAATCAATTACGGTCTGGGACAAATGGTATCTGCCAAGATTATCAAATTGTGAGGGATGGGTGTACCCCAGAATCAGTATTTCCCCTTTGATTCCCGCTCTGCGCAGTTCGATTCCCTCCTGCACACATGCCACACAAAAAGCATCCACTCCCAGACGGTTCAATTCTTTTGCCAAATATACCGCCCCATGTCCGTAAGCATTTGCTTTGAGGGCAGGCATCAATTTACAGTCCGACCGCAGTTTCTGTCTGAGAAAAGCAACATTATTTCTCAGTGCATTGTAATCAATCTCCACCCAGGTTCTCTCCTGCGGGAATTTACGTTTTCCACTGTGCTTTGGTAAAACCGTTACACACAGCGCTGCTCCCATGGAGAAAAAGACAACAACCAGATAATGAAGCATACTGTTGTCTATAAAAATAGTAAGACCGCTTATCTTTGCAGCAAACCGCACCACTACTATCATTGCAGGATGAATGATATAGATTCCGGTTGCCACGCTCCGCAGTACCCGGAAGCTTTTCCTATGGTTATCCAAAACCGGAGCAGTCAACAGAATCTGGTACAACGCGGCTGCTGTGGGAACCAACATCAGATACATGCTGTCATGCCGCTGTAATCCGTAATACCTTAAGACAAATGCCTCCACTGTCATCAGCAGAAAAGAACTGAAAAAGAAAACATAAATATATATTTTCTTCTTTGGTTTCCATCCTCTGTCTGCCACAGCTCCCAACAGCAGAAAAACAGGGACCATAAACAGTCCGTTGCGTGTATAGGACCATAGGGAAAATCCCTGCTCGTAAGCTGCGGCAACGCCCGGAAGCTTTAACGTCAGCCCATAATAGCTGTCCCCGAATAATCCAATAAAATACAGCAGTCCCGCCACGATAAACATGCCTTTGATATGTAAATGGCGGCTTGCCATGCAGACCAGACAGACTCCCAGAATACATGCCGGGAAATACCATAAATGATAAAATGTACCGTCGAAAACCAACAGTCGCAGCACTGACAAAACATTCAGATTCTTATAATGCCCGGCATAAATTCCAATGGGCAGATACAGTGCCATGGCAATTCCATACAGAATCAGCAGCCTGCGCAGATACCGCCAGATTTTTACCTTTTCTCCCCGGACAACATCTGCCAGTATAAACTGTCCTGTCACCATGAAAAAGAAAGGAACTGCAATTCTGGCAAATATCCTCGTCAAAAAGAAATCTGCGTCCACGCTCCATGTCGTAAGAGGAGATGTGTGGATTGCCACTACGAGAAGCGCTGCCGGTATGCGGAACCAGTCAATACCTGCATAGTTATCTTTTGTTCTCACATTTCCTCCTCTTCCACCGCCTGTTCCATAATCATGTCCAAAATCCGGGCAAAGCTGTAGCCTGCTGCCTTCATCATACCCGGATAGCGGCTGTGCTCCGTAAAACCGGGTATGGTATTTACCTCATTAAAAACAATCTGACCCTCCGGTGTCAAAAACATATCCACCCTTGCAAAGCCGGAACACCCCAGCACATTGTATATTTTCCGGCCAGTCTCCTTAATTTCTTCCGCTTTCTCTGCCGTAATCCGCGCCGGAACATGAATGGATGAGGTTTTCAAAGTATATTTCTCTGTGTAATCAAAAAAGCCGCCGGAAAGCTCTATCTCATCCACTTCTCCGGTAATCAGCCTGTTCTTTCCCAGTACTGCGCATCCCACTTCAAAGCCGTCAATATTTTCTTCCAGAATCACCTGATTATCATATTGAAAGGCTAATCGGACTGCCTCCTCCAATTTGTCTGCCTGCCCCACCTTGGTTACACCATAGGAAGAACCTGCTTTTACCGGCTTTACAAATATGGGATAACCAATCTCTGCCACAAAAGCTTCTGCCCTTTCCAGTTCCTGCGGATTCTTTAGAACCATAGCCCCGGGCACTCTGATACCGGATGCTCCCACCAGCCTGTGGGCTCTGTCCTTATCCATACAGAGCGCGGACGCCAGAGTACCACAGCCCGCAAGGGGGATTCCCGCCAGTTCTATCAGTCCCTGCACCGTCCCATCCTCACCGTTTCTCCCATGCAGTATGGGAAGCGCCACATCCACCGGAATACTTACAATACCGTCCTCTTTTAACAGAAGTAACTTATGCGCCGTCCTGTCCGGCGACAAAACCGCCGGAATACAGTCAGCCGTCCCACACCAGGTATCCTGCCTAATATGGGAAATATCCCCCATAAAATAAAACCACTGCCCTTCTCTGGAAATTCCAATCATTACCGGATGGTACTTCTCCTTGTCAAGATTATGAATAACTGCGTATGCCGACGCAAGGGAAACTTCGTATTCGGAAGATGCTCCGCCAAATATTACTGCGATATTTTTCTTTTTCATACCAATTCCTTTCCGGGCATTAAAAATACCCTGTTTTGATGCAAACATTGTATCAAAACAAGGCATTTTATACTTGTATATTTTCTGACTAATAAATAAACATTTTCTATCACAAATTCTAAATTTTTTTTAAACTACTATCGAAGCCGTGTTCTCACATCTCCTCGATAATCCGGGTCAGCACCCCATAAAATTCGTCCTTTGCATATTTTTCCATAAAAGGACTGTGACCGCATTTTTCCAAAGCATATACCTGGCAGGGAACGCCCGCCTCACCCAATGGCACCGTGATTCCTTCTATGGGATGGGGGTCTGTCACTCCCTGTATCAGGTAGATTTTACTTTGGATATGTCTGAAGGATGCCAGTATCTCTCCGCCGCTTCTCAGTCCTGCCGCTTCTTTCCACACGGCATTGTGCATTTTTTTATCCGTCTGGTCCGCCTGGTGTAATTCCTTGTCTGTCAGGCAGTAGTTATCGGAACGCTCAAGCGCTTTGGGGATTCTCTGCATATCCCTGTCTGTAGCTTTACATTGCGCTAATCTTTCAAATATCTCTTTATCTTCCTTTTGGAGATTTTGCTTCCTGCGGATATTTATTTGTGGAATATATTTATCCTCCAGCGGTGGACAGCCCACCAGAACAATACTCTGAACCAAATCGGGATGGGCCTGGGTGAAAAGAGCCGCCAGCCACGCTCCCCAGGAATGACCTGTCAGCAATACTTTTCCGGCACAGTTCTCTTTTATCTGACCGTATAATTCTTCTATCAGTTCCACAATCGAATATTTTGACTGAATTGCTTCCACAACACCTGCTCCTGACCGCTCGCTCAGCTCTTTTGCAAATCCTTTCAAAGAACCTATGGCCCCGGGACCGCCATGTACCAGAACGATTTTGTAAGGTGCATTACCATATAGACGTACCATTTTTTCTTTCGGCTTTTGCATTTCCAATTTTTTCAAAAAATTTTTCTAACCTCTCTATTAAGTTCCTTTTCCAATTTATCAATTCCTTTAGCAGTTCTGCTTTTCATCCTTGTATGAATTTCCTGAGATATATCGGAAATCTTTTGATGAATCTTATTTGTAGAATCATATTGGGGAATGGCAAGATACTTTAATACATCTACCCCCCTATTTGTAGATATTGCATATCCGTCAATAACCGATACTACATCCTCTGCATTTAATATCCCACAGACGTAGTTTGCTTCGCCAAAATCAGTAAGTCCCAGCATAAGTACTTTAGAGTCAACTACTATAACTTTATCTTCACTAAAAATCTCTTTATCTGCATTGGGAATAGAATCATAATAAGACCCCACCACCACAGCAGACATACTTCCGGTTTGTTCTTTCCACAAAACCTTATAAGGCGCATATGTATATTCACCCACATTATCCAAACGATAATACGGCTGCTTATCCCGATTGAAAAATTTTCCATTCTGTTCTCTGCTCGCCAACAATTCATCATGGTAGAAATATAGCCATTCGCTGGTTTTTGGTGCAACTCTATCCAACTCTTCAATAGGTAATCCATATTTGTATTCAAGAGTATGTGGCACTAAAATAAACTCATTGGATTTTACCCGCCACTTACTGATATTCCTCCCTCCAAGCATCGGAAATACAAAGGTTTCCTCCACTTTTCCTTTATGGACTCCTTTTTCCAGAAAATCTTTTCGCCGTTGTCTCTCAATGCAATTTTCAATAAGAAGCAATCCATCCCGGCTACGTATAGGTTTGTTAAGCAAATATATTCCCTTGGCACCAGCAGGTTCGATTCCCTTCCTTCCGCTATAGTATCGCTTCTTGGAAGAATCAAGAATTTTATCTGCAAAGCTCATGTCAGACATAGTAAGCCATGCAGATTGTTTATCCTTTCCATCAACCGGCTGCGCAGAGAACATACGAAAAGTTAATTTATCTATAACCTGATGCCATTTTGCATGTGAGTCTATTGAAGATTTTCCTCCAATTTGCTTCCACATTTTATATTGATTCATGGGATATTTCATTTCAACACCCTTAGTAAATTTTACTACCACTGACGGTATTGTAAATAATTTCACATTTGAAAAATCATCCACTGCTTCTATAGCAAAGGGAACATTTTGTCCAAAACGGGTTATGGAAAATTTTCTGAAACCTTCCCCACCCTTTGTTGATTTTAAAAAGGAGGCGGGAAGCAAAAAAACCATATTGCCATTTTCTTTTAAATATTTATCAACAGCAACATATGTTACCGCCATCCCAAAATCATCATGGGTTGTTTTTTTATCGTATGCGTTTTTCTCAAAAATACCATAACTTTTCCATACTTTAAGTGTACCTTCCCTATAACTTTTACTCATGGATTTCCATGCAATCCAGGGTGGGTTACCCACCACATAATCAAACTTATTCCCTATAAGAATAG
>CAZRZM010000131.1:0-9232 GCA_964604575.1 uncultured Acetatifactor sp. | reverse complement strand
CTTTGACATACATGAAATTCTGCTGGAAACAGAGCAGGGAATGCTTATGATAAAAGGGGATGAGCTTCATGTAAACCGTCTGACACTGGATAAAGGTGAAGTGGATGTGGATGGTAAAATAGACAGCTTTACCTATTCAGATGTAGGGGCGGCAGGACACCATAATGAGTCCTTACTTGCCAAATTATTCCGTTAAAAGAGGTACCTATGGCAAGTGAAAATATGTTTTTATTCTATGCCCTCACCATGGGCATTTTTATTACCTTTTTGTATGATATTTTCCGTATACTGCGCAATGTGATACCCCATAATAGTTTTATGGTATCTTTGGAGGACATTGGATTCTGGATATACTGTGCCGTCAGAGTTTTTCTGCTGATGTATCATGAAAGCAACGGCTCTCTGCGTTGGTTTGCCGTATTGGGGGCCCTGGCGGGAATGTTTCTATATAAAAAGCTGATAAGCACTGTTTTTGTAAAATATGCAACATGGCTTTTAAATAAAATATTTTCCATAATTGGAAAAGTCCTGCGCTTTCTTTTTCATCCTTTTATTGTGGTGTTTCAAAAATGCAGGAACAGGGCGAAGCGCGTCTCCAGACAGATATCCCATAAAAAAAGTCATATGGGATGGCTGATAAAAAAGAAGTTGACGCTCTTTGTAAAATTACTTAAAATGAATGTTAGGAAGGGAAACAGAGGTGCGGAGTATGAGGAGAAGAAGAGCTGCATATCGCAAAAGTAATCAGAATAAGTTCAGTATGTTTCTGGTTACACTGGTAGTTGTTGTGATTATGGTTATTGTTGCAATAGGTGGATTTGATATCAAGCAGAAGGTGGAGGCCAACAATAGCCGGATTATCCAGCTACAGGAGCAGATTGCCAAAGAAGAGGCAAGAACAGAAGAGATAGAGGAATACCGCAAATATACCCAGACCATGCGCTACAAAGAAGAAGTTGCCAAGGATAAACTGGGACTGGTGTATGAGGGTGAGATTCTTTTTAAAGAGGAAGATTAAGTCTGATTATCATGCAGGGGCAGGATGCCTCTGCTTTTTTTGTCGCAAAAAATAAAGGCAAGTACTCCTGATTTTGACAAAAAGTATGGTTACTCCTCTCTATAATGTAGTGTGCGAAATAAAAGGAATGTAGAGCAGGACGGAGGAAAGAGCAGGATGATACTAGCATCTCAGGTAGAAAAAATGCAGACAACACAGTGGAGAAAACAGGAAGAAGGATATAAAGCGCAAATATCTGATTTGTGCCGGATGAGACTACTGGGTTATGCCGAGAGCTTTAAAGACCTCGCCAGAAGTTTTGCGGGAGAGTTTGAGACAGCAGGAGAGGACCGACAGAGCCTTTTAGAGGATAGAAGAGTATGGGAAAACAGGCAGGTAATCTGTAGTAACCTCAGTGAAGTTGCAGATATCATGAACCGGATTGCCACAGAAGAATTTTGTTATGTTCCGGTAGAAGAAAAAAAGAGAAAGCTGTTAACCAGAGCATTAAAGGAAGAAGGAATACGGGCGGAGGCAATCTGCTACATTCCCGGAGAGGACGGAAAAAAAGCGGTTGGCATGACACTTACTACAGAGAAAAAAGGCGGCAGACCGGCAGCGGAAGTGGCAGATATGCTCACAGTACTGCTGGAGCGCCAGATGCAGGTTTCCGCGTTGAGCCCTTATCTGGTTGATGACAGAGTGCGAAGCTTTGTTTTTGTGGAAGAAGCATCCTATATTGTGCTGACAGGTTTTGCCAAGGTGGTAAAGGAAAGCGAAGAAGTGTCAGGAGATAACTATTCTTTTCTGGAATCCCAAAACGGCAGAATGACAATTCTTTTGTCTGATGGCACCGGCTCCGGAGAAAAAGCAGGAAAAGACAGTGAGCGTGTGCTGGATTTGATGGAAAAGATGCTGGAAGCGGGCTTTCCCGTGGAAAGCGCTGTAAAACTGGTAAATTCAGCTTTGTTTGCGCGTAATGAGGACAGCAATCATCCCACACTGGATATCTGTAGTTTTGATTTGCATAAGGGAAGCTGTGAAATCTGTAAAGTGGGCGGCGCCGCGTCCTTTCTGAAGAGAGAAAAGGAAGTGGAACAGATTGCCTTTCAGAACCTTCCTCTGGGAATTTTTCAAAATATCGAACCACAGACGGAGTACCGCAAGCTCCAGGACGGAGATTATCTTATCATGATGTCGGACGGAGTGCTGGATGCCTTTGGGGAACAAAATTATGAGGAGGCCATGGGAGAAGCCATTTCCATGCTTACAGAACAAAATCCCGGTGAAATTGCAGAGAAACTGCTGCACCTGGCTCTTTTGGCAAGCGGAGGACATATTTATGATGATATGACAATTATTGTGGCAGGCGTGTGGAGTAATAACGCAGTTTATTGACTTTTCTATGTATTTGGGATAAATTATACCTTATGAAGAAACAAATATCAGCGGAAGAAAAAGTATATTCTTATATACAGAAGCATCATATGCTGGAAAAAGATGATAAAGTTCTTGTTGGTGTCTCAGGTGGGGCAGATTCTGTCTGTCTCTTATTTGTGTTACAGGAATATGCCCGGGAAGTGCCACTGTCACTGGCGGTGGTTCATGTAAATCATGGAATCCGGCAGGATGCGGCACAGGACGCGCAATATGTGGAGAAGCTCTGCAGAAGTCAGGGACTTCCTTTTTATCTGGTAAATGCAGATGCCCGAAAAGAAGCCGCAGTATGCAGGTGTTCGGAGGAGGAAGCGGGACGTTTCATCCGTTACCGTGCATTTGAAGAGGCGGCAGCAGATTTTGGGGCAGACAAGATTGCAGTTGCCCACAACAGCAATGACAGAGCGGAAACCATGCTGTTTCATCTCTTCCGCGGCAGTGATTTGAAAGGAATGGGAAGTATCCGTCCGGTGCGCGACAATATTATACGTCCTATTCTTTGTCTTGAAAGAGAAGAGATTGAAAGCTATCTGAAAGAGAGAGGTATTTCCTACTGCATGGATTCCACCAATGAAGAAGATACCTATACCCGCAACCGTATCCGGCATCATATTCTCCCCTATGTGGAGCAGGAGATTGTCAGAGGCTGTGTATCCCATATGGGCCAGACGGCGGAAATGTTTGCCGAGACAGAGGATTATCTAAAACAGCAGACACTGTCCGCATTAAAAGAATGCACATCCATGGAAATTTCTGATGTATGGACGGTAGAAATTCAGGATTTTATCAAGTTTCCCCCATTAATACAGAAAAGAATGCTGTATTTTATTATAACGGCCCTATCCGGCTCCCGGAAGGATATTGCCCATATTCATATTGAGGAGGCACTGGAGCTGGTTCACAGAGAAGGAAACCGTAGCATTTGTTTACCCTATGGACTGATGGCGGAACGCTGTTACGGACAGATTATTCTGCAAAAAAACTCCCTGAGGGAAAAAGGTTCCTCCATGGAAAAGGGGAAACCTTCCGGCTGGAGGCTGGAAGATGAATGGGAGCTGGTTTATCGGAAAGGGACCTGTTCTGAGCTTTTGGGATGCAGTGCCAAAGAGGCCATGGAATCCGGTAAACTGCAAGAAGTTGCTCAAAATGAGTATACGAAACGATTTGACTGTGATAAAATAGAACAATCATTGGAATTTAGGACACGCAGAATGGGAGACTTCCTCACTGTGAAAGGAAAAGAGGGAGAGCTGATTCACAAGTCTGTGAAAGACTATATGATTGAAAAGAAGATTCCCCGGAAGGAACGTGATAAAATTCCACTGCTGGCAGAGGGAAGTCATGTATTATGGATAGCAGGATACCGCATCAGTGAATATTATAAAATCAGTGAGCATACAAAACATGTTTTACAGGTACAATTAAATAAGAAAAGATATGGTAGTGAAAGTACGGAGGAGAAAAATGGCTGAACATGTAAGAGTACTGTTAACGGAAGAGGAAGTAGATGCAAGGATTCAGGCAATTGGAGAGCAGATTAGCAGGGATTACGAGGGGAAGCAGGTACATCTGGTATGTGTATTAAAAGGTGGAAGCTTTTTTATGTGTGAACTTGCAAAGAGAATTACAATTCCGGTTTCCCTGGATTTTATGTCGGTATCCAGCTATGGTAAAGATACCAAATCCAGCGGGGTGGTTAAGATTGTAAAAGATTTGGATGAATCCCTTAAAGATAAAGATGTTATCGTTGTGGAGGACATCGTGGACAGCGGAAGAACGTTAAGCTATCTGCTGGAAATGTTACGGGACAGAGGACCCAAGTCCCTACGTCTCTGCACCTTATTGGATAAACCGGAAAGACGTGTAGTGGATGTAAATGTAGATTATACCGGATTTGATATTCCCGATGAATTTGTGGTGGGATATGGTCTTGATTACGACCAGAGATATCGTAATCTTCCCTATATCGGTATTGTTGAGTTTGACTAATCGGGAAAAAAGAGGAGGCTCATAAATTGAAGCAGGGCAACAGATTTTTTAATTCATATGTTATTTTTATTGTGATGCTCGGAATTACCATTCTGGGCTGGCATTTATTAACCAACAGAGAAGAGGAGTACACGCGGGCGAAGCTGGTGGCAGACATGGAGGCAGGCAATGTCCAGGAGCTGGTTATTGTTCCCTATCAGGAGACGCCCACCGGACGTCTGGAGGTGGAGTTAAAGGGCGGTGTGGATAAAACACTTTACGCCACCGATATTCAGGAAGTAGAGGAGCTGGTGGTCAGCTATGGTTATGACCCGGTAGTAACCACCGTCCAGAAAGACGGATGGTTTGCCACACTCCTGCCGGTTATTATAGTGGTGGTGGTTATCATATTTCTATTTATGATTTTCAATGCACAGAATGCGGCGGCGAACAACACCAGCATGAAGATGATGAATTTCGGCAAGAGCCGCGCGCAGTTGATTGCGGGGGAGAAATCCATTACCTTTGAGCAGGTGGCAGGTCTGAAAGAGGAAAAGGAAGAATTATCCGAGATTGTGGATTTTCTCAAGGAACCGGGAAAGTTTACCAGGGTAGGTGCAAGAATTCCCAAGGGCGTTCTGCTGGAGGGTATTCCGGGAACCGGTAAGACACTGTTGGCAAAAGCAGTTGCCGGCGAGGCGGGTGTTCCGTTTTACAGTATTTCCGGTTCGGATTTTGTGGAGATGTATGTGGGTGTAGGTGCTTCCCGCGTGAGGGATATGTTTGCGGAAGCTAAGAAAAATGCACCCTGCATTGTATTTATTGATGAGATTGACGCGGTGGCAAGACGCCGCGGTACCGGTATGGGCGGCGGACACGACGAAAGAGAGCAGACCCTGAACCAGCTTCTGGTGGAGATGGATGGTTTCGGTGTCAACGAGGGTATTATCGTGATGGCAGCAACCAACCGTGTGGATATTCTGGACCCTGCCATTATGCGTCCCGGACGTTTTGACAGAAAAGTTACTATTGGAGCGCCGGATATCGGAGGCAGGGAAGAGATACTGAAAGTACATGCCAAAAATAAGCCGCTGGCAGAGGATGTGGATTTAGAACAGATTGCCCAGACAACCGCAGGATTTACCGGAGCGGATTTGGAGAACCTTTTGAATGAAGCCGCAATCGGCGCTGCAAAAGAGGGCAGGGCATATGTAATACAGCAGGATATCAAGAAAGCTTTTGTAAAAGTAGGAATCGGGACGGAGAAAAAGAGCCGTATTATTTCCGACAAAGAGAAAAAGATTACCGCTTACCACGAGGCAGGTCATGCGATTTTATTCCACGTACTGCCGGATGTAGGTCCGGTCTATACGGTTTCCATTATTCCTACCGGTCTTGGGGCAGCAGGCTATACCATGCCCTTGCCGGAAAAAGACGAAATGTTCTTGACAAAAGGCAAGATGTTACAGGATATCATGGTTTCACTGGGCGGCAGAATTGCGGAAGAGATTATTTTCAAGGATATCACTACCGGGGCATCCAGTGATATCAAAAAGGCAACCAAGATGGCGCGCAGGATGGTGACTCGTTTTGGTATGTCAGAAAATATAGGTGTTATCTGTTATGATGACGATGACGACGAAGTATTTATCGGGCGTGATTTGGCACATGCCAAGGGGCACAGTGAAATCATGGCAGGTGAAATTGATAAAGAAGTGAAATCCATTATTGATGACTGTTATGCCAAAGCAAAAGCGATTATTTTGGAATATGAAAAAGTACTGCATAAATGTGCGCAGCTTCTTTTAGAGAAAGAAAAGATTAACCGGGAAGAGTTTGAAAGCTTATTTGTAATGGGGGTATAAAATCGGATTTTGTGACTATTTCACAAATAGTTTTTGTACAAAATATACAAAAATGAATGTGGGATTTTGTAATATTTGTGAATCTTGAGAATAGTCAGAAAGGACTAGGAGTGGTATTATAATACTCGTAACCCCCCCAATACATTATATAGTTTTTTGCTATACCCCATAAGAAAGAAATACCTTCTCTAAAAAAGACAGCCGTAATGTAGCTGTCTTTTTTACTATACATTATCTGGTAAAAAGGGTATAATAAGCAGTAAGAGCATGCAATAGAAGCTTGTTAAGAGAGGTTCAGGTTTATGAATGAGGAAATAATGCGTAATACGAAATTTACCCAGGAGTATATTACGACTATGCGTCCGGTATTCAACAGAAGAGCTCTTTTTTCGGATACAACAGGCGAATACGTAACGCCGGTTGAACCTTCCCCATACGGTTTGGTAACCATTCGTTTCCGTGCAGCAAAAAATAATGTGGACCGTGTTTTTTTTGTTCACAAAGGGCAGAAACATCTGATGACGAAAGTTGAGACTACAGATGTTTTTGATTTCTACGCATATGAACTTCAGTTGGATAATGAGAAGGTTTCGTATTATTTTACGATTGAAGCAGGGAAGATTGTTGCTTATTTTGACAGCCGCGGTCTGGTACAGGAAGCAAACGAATATTATGACTTTGTGGTTATCCCCGGTTTCAAAACGCCGGACTGGGCAAAAGGCGCTGTTATGTACCAGATATATGTGGACCGTTTCTGTAATGGAGACCGTTCCAATGATGTAGAGACCAATGAATACTGTTATATTAACGAGCCGGTGCACCGTGTGGAGGACTGGAACCGTTATCCCCAGCAGATGGATGTAAGGGAGTTTTATGGGGGAGATTTGCAGGGTGTGCTGGATAAGATGGATTATCTGCAGGATTTGGGTGTGGAAGTAATTTATTTTAATCCTTTGTTTGTTTCACCCTCCAACCATAAATATGATATTCAGGATTATGATTATATTGACCCTCATTTTGGCAGGATTGTCAACGAGAAAGGGGAACTGCTGCAGGACGGACAGCGGGAGAACCGTTTTGCATCCAAATATATTAACCGCGTTACCAACAAGGAAAATCTGGAAGCTGCAAACCAGATGTTCGTCGAGGTAGTGGAAGAAGCACACCGAAGAGGTATGAAGGTTATTCTGGATGGTGTTTTTAACCATTGTGGTTCTTTTAATAAGTGGATGGACAGAGAGCGCATTTATGAGGATGCCGAGGGGTATGAGAAAGGCGCCTATGTGGATGCGGAGAGTCCATACCGCAGCTATTTTAGTTTTTATGATGAGAACGCATGGCCCTATAATGCTTCCTATGATGGATGGTGGGGACATGATACGCTGCCAAAATTGAATTACGAGGGTTCCAAAGCTTTGATGGACTATATATTGTATATTGGCAGGAAGTGGGTATCACCGCCTTATAATGCCGATGGCTGGAGACTGGATGTAGCTGCGGATTTAGGTCACAGTCAGGCATTTAACCATCAGTTCTGGGAGGAGTTCCGCCGCGCTGTAAAGCAGGCGAACCCCAATGCCATTATTCTGGCAGAGCATTACGGCAATACCAGAGACTGGCTGCAGGGTAATGAGTGGGATACGGTTATGAACTATGATGCTTTTATGGAGCCGGTGACATGGTTTTTGACTGGTATGGAGAAGCATAGTGACGATTTCAGAGAGGATTTGCTGGGCAATGCGGAAAGCTTTTGGGGCGCCATGAAGCACCACTCCGCCAGCTTTGCCATGCCGAGCTGGCAGGTTGCCATGAATGAGTTGTCCAATCATGACCATTCCCGTTTTCTGACGAGAACGAATCACAAGGTAGGCAGAACGAATACGCTGGGTCCCCAGGCAGCAGAGCAGGATGTCAAGTTATCTGTGTTCCGGGAAGCGGTAGTTATGCAGATGACATGGATGGGTGCACCGACTATCTATTATGGAGATGAAGCCGGAGTCTGCGGTTTTACTGACCCGGACAGCCGCCGTACCTACCCATGGGGAAGGGAAAATCATGAACTGATTCAGTTCCATAAGGATATTATCCGTATCCGCAGGGAGAATGATGAGTTAAGAATCGGTTCTATCAAAAATATCGACCATGATTACAATTACCTTGCATATGCCCGTTTCCATAGAAAAGGACAGTGTATCATTCTGGTGAACAATAACTATTATTCCATCACAAAAGAGGTAATTGTATGGGAGGCAGGTATACCGAAAAAAGGCAGAATGAAAATTTTGTTGCAGACAAATGAAAACGGATATCATCTGGATGGGGCAGAGTACGATATTTATGCGGGAAAAATCCAGATTGAACTGCCGCCATGTTCAGCGACGATTTTGAAATTTAGGAGTGAGCAGAAAGATTAGAAAATATTTTTCAGAGCGCAAAGGTTTTTGAACATGGTGGACCTTATCTTGATTTGCTGGAGGTGTTGCCAAAAGAGGCAAAACGCGATGCAAGGCTGGGCAGCTCCGGGAGTTTGAAGTCCTTTCGATATCAGGGTGAAGATTTTCCCCTGCTGCCCAAGACAGTGTTTTATGATTACCTATATATCTCTGCCGTAAAGGAATCCCTCACAACAGATGAGGTAAATGCGATTTTAAAATATAATTATTTTACAGATATTGAATTTAATCCGGCAAGGAGCATCAACACCCAGACGAGAGCAGTTTCACTGATTAGGCTGCTCTTGGAGGAATACGGACATATACCGGATTTTTCAAAGGATGACTTTATTCAGTACCACAAAGAGCATGTTGACTTCAATTTTTGTAACAATGGACTTGCAAACTAAGCAGGTTTATGATACAATTTCACATTGTCAGGGCATTGCCTGAACATGGATGGATTCCCGAGTGGCCAAAGGGGACAGACTGTAAATCTGCTGCAAATTGCTTCGGTGGTTCGAATCCACCTC
>CAZRZM010000130.1:0-9290 GCA_964604575.1 uncultured Acetatifactor sp. | reverse complement strand
CTTCTGTCTCATCATAGGCTTCCTGCTCATTTGCTTTTGCCCGTCTGAGCGCCTCCAGCTCTTCGATTCGGCGCTCCATGCGGGCATTGCTGTCAATCACACATTTCTCATCACTGGATACAACGACCCAGCTTGATTTATATAAATTCCTAGACAATGATCTCGTCACCTCCGCCTCTAGAGATAACAATTTCCGCAGAGTCTTCCAGTTTTCTGATGATATTTACAATCTTCTGCTGTGCTTCCTCTACATCCTTCATACGTACAGGACCCATGAATTCCATATCTTCCTTGATCATGACACCCAGACGTTTGGATAGGTTGTTGAAGATTGCATTTTGCACTTCCTCATTGGAGCCTTTCAGTGCAATTGCCAAATCGCCGTTATCCACATCACGCAGCACACGCTGAATCGCCCTGTCGTCCAAAAGCAGAATATCCTCGAACACAAACATCTTCTTGCGGATTTCGTCTGCCAATTCCGGCTCCTCGATTTCCAGGGTCTCCATAATATGTTTCTCCGTTCCACGGTCCACTGTGTTCAAAATCTCTACTACGGAATCCACACCACCGATAATAGTGTAATCCTGATTTACAAGACTTGCCAGCTTGGATTCCAACACTTTCTCCACCTCTTTGATAACATCGGGACTGGTTCTGTCCATAACTGCAATACGCTTTGCAACATCTGCCTGTCTGTCAGGGGGCAGCGCCGAAATAATCATAGCCGCCTGTACGGAGGACAAATAGGACAACACAAGCGCAATCGTCTGCGGATGTTCATCCTGAATAAAGTTGACAAGCTGGGAAGCATCCGTCTTGCGGATAAACTCGAAGGGTTTTACCTGCAGGGATGCTGTCAGTTTACCGATAACGTCCATTGCTTTCTCGTTACCCAGCGCTTTCTCCAACAATTCCTTGGCATACGAAATACCACCCTCCGCAATGTACTGCTGGGCAAGGCATACTTCGTAAAACTCATTTATTACATCTTCCTTCACCTGCGGAGTGACACTTCTCGTATTGGCTATCTCTAAAGTAAGTTCTTCTATCTCTTCTTCTTTTAAATGTTTAAATAATCCTGCTGAACGCTCCGGCCCTAAAGAAATCAGCAGAATGGCTGCTTTCTGCAAACCGGAAATTCCATTTTCTTTTGCTTTTGACATATTCCGCTCCCTCTCCTTTAACTATGCCCATTCCTCATTCAGCCAGTTTCTAAGCAAAGATGCTGCGGCCTCCGGGTTTTCGTCGACAAACTTCTCTATCATCTTTCTTGTCTCAGACTTAGCCTCTACATCAATATTCTCCAGTTCCTCCTCAGGCGTGGACTGCAGCAGGTTCTCCACAGACAGTTCCTCTTCCTCTGTTACCGGAGCCCTGAGAGTCATACTGCGCAGAATTACCAGTGCCAGCAGTCCTAAAATAACAACCAGCATAAAGATACTGAGCGCATTCGTCCAGCTAATCTGCAGACTCTCCTTATCTGTGAAGACAGGGGTTTCATACGCAATAATAGTAATTCTGTCCTCGCTGATACCCGTTGCATTAGCAACCATCTGATAGAAATCAGGGTCCACTTCCAGCCGTCTGTCCCCGCTGTTGTTCGCTTTGTACTCTTCCCAGGTTATGCCGTCCAAAAGTCCCTGTCTTTTGGCATCCTCCTCGTGTACTTCCCGAAAAGAAAAGGCGGAAATGGAAATGGAAGAATCCTCATACTTTATGGCGCCTGCCGGAGTAGCTTTGTTGACAAGGCTTTCATTGGGCAGATAGTGGGTCTGTCTCTCTGACTGGGAAGAATTGCTGTCACTGTTGTTCTCCCACATATAGTTCGGCTCATTATTGGAGTCCGTTCCAGGAGGACCTCCCGATGCACTGGAATCCTCAGATTCAAACAGACTCTCATCGGCTTTCATGCCCTCATCCCTGCCGTCAGGAGCAGAATATTCTTTGGTGGCCTCTTCGTAGCTGGAGTAATCCATTGTCAGATGGCTCGCCACTTCAATCATGCTGTATTGATTGGTTCCCAACAGTACTCTTTTCACCTGGTTCGCCACCATGGACTCCGCCTGGTTCTGCAGCTCCTGCATGGAATGGGCAATTCCCGCTGCACTGTAGTCATCCCCGCCGGTAAAAAGCATATTGGCGTCATAATCCATAATAGTAACATTGGCAGTGGTATCATTCCCAAGATAAGTCGCTACCGCCCTTGCCACATTTGCCGCGTTGGCAGACGTAAAGGTACCGTCCAGTTCAAGCTGGATAAATGCAGAAGCATCCTCCTCCCTGCCTGCCAGCGTGCCGTTCTGGTCAGGGATATTCAGATGCACCTTTGCATTTTTTACATTGCTTAAGCTGGTGAGCGTCTGTATCAGATATTTCTCCATGTACTCTTTGTACAGTTTTTCTCTGTCTGACGCAGTAGTAGACATTCCGCCGCTGATAGCATCTGCAACTTTCAGAGTATCCGGTGTGAAACCTGCTGCACCCAGCGCCAGATTGGCCTGGGATACCTGGCTGTTATCTACTTCCACCCGGAGTCCGTCGCTGGATACCCTGTTGGTAATTCCCGCGCCATTTAGAATTTCCACAACCTGCGCCGCCTGTGCAGTTGTCTCACATGTCTGGATTTGTATGTATTGTGTCTGCGAAAAGAAATATATAAATATTGCAAAAGTAAAGACAACACCTGCACCAATGCCGACAATGATGCTCTTTTGCCTGGTAGTAAATTTATTCCACCACTCTAATATTTTCGCAGGTATCTCTTTAAACCTGTCTGTCATGGTAGTTCTCTCCCGGTTGCTTTATTCTTCCTTGGTTCCTAAATCTGCATCTGCATAATCTCTTTATATGCTTCCATCAGCTTGTCACGAATGGAAACAGTATACTGCAGAGCCGTAGACGCTTTCTGGATTGCAATCATCAAATCATGAGTGTTTTCCGTCTCTCCCAGGGCAAATTTAATATATTCATTCTCCCTGTCGGACAGATAACTGTTTGTTGTCCTGATATTATCAATCGCAGTATTTAAGAACGCATCGAACATAGTTCCTTCTGTCTTAACATCCTGCTCCCCCAAAGTTTTTGTCAGCGTGGTGGCACTGACATCCCCCAAACCATTCAGCGCATTCAGACTACTGATAGCGGATAAATCCATTTCTTTATTCCTCCCTTATATTACCCTCGTTTTAGGGCTTACGCCGCTTCTTCCTGACAAATAATTATTGCCCGCCAAGCTGTAAGCCCTGCAGTGCCATGGATTTGCTGGCATTAAAAGCAGTGGAATTTGCTTCATAGGCGCGGCTTGCGTCAATCAAATTCGTCATTTCCGTAATAATATTTACATTGGGATAAGTCACATATCCATTCTCATCTGCATCGGGGTGGGAAGGATCGTATACCATATTCATCTCCGTAGTATAGTCTTCATACACCCTGTCTATCTTTACCCCCTGACCGGAATAACCGGCAGAAGCATGACCCAGAACCTTGCTGAAGGATGTCTGGTCGCCTTTCTGTACAAAATTCACCACCTTACGTCTGTAAGGCGTTCCGTCTTCTGTGCGCGTTGTCTGTGCATTTGCAACGTTTTCAGATATAATGTCCATGCGGTAACGCTGTGCCGTCAAACCGGATGCACTGATATCAAAAGCGGAAAACATACTCATATAAACCTCTTTTCTGCACCGTTTTCTATGTACGGTAACTTTCCATTTTCTAATTTGGGCAATGTCTTACTTCATGGCTGTCTTTAAATCTGCAAATTCCTGGTTGATACTCGAAATAAGTCCCTGATATTTCAACTGGTTCTCTGCCAGCATAACCTGCTCGCTCTCCACATCCACATTATTGCCATCCAGACGATAAGACAATCCGGCATAATCTGTATATGGCTGCCCTTTCAACTGCCTTCCTCTGATTCTCTCTACTTTACTGTCCATGGATTCATAACGGTTATTACCCAGCGCTTTCTCCAACTCCGACTCAAATGCCACATCCTGCCTCTTATAGCCCGGAGTATCCCCATTGGCAATGTTGTTGGAAATCGCTTCGTGTCTCAGCCAGCTTGCATCAGCCGCCTTATCCAGTACATTAATGTAATCAAATGCATTGGTGTTAATCATCTGCTACTCCTCTCTGTGATTGTTCACGAAACATAGGGCATACAACCCCACACCTTATTCTATTATAAATTATTTTGCAAAAAACACAATATCTTTTTCGCATTTGTCATAAAATACATATTGAGGCATAATCCTCTATTATAATACAAAAAGGACCTATTACTGTCAATAAATCCTTTTATCCGCCCGCATTCCGTATGCTTCTTATTCTGTTTTTCTTTTGAATACTGTCTGTCTACGTCCTCTGGTTCTGACGTTTCAGTTCTTCTATCTCATCAAAAACAACATCATTTAACACTTTAATATATGTACCCTTCATGCCGGAGGAACGGGATTCAATCACACCCGCACTTTCAAATTTACGCAGGGCATTCACAATAACCGACCTGGTGATTCCCACTCTGTCAGCAATCTTGCTGGCAACCAGAATGCCTTCCATCCCGTTCAGTTCATCAAATATATGGGTGATTGCCTCCATCTCAGAAAAGGAAAGGGTACTGATTGCAGATTTCACAACCGCAACCTTTCTGCTCTCTTCCGCGCTTTCCTCATTGACCGCGCGCAGCATTTCCAGTCCCACCACTGTAGTGCCATATTCGCACAGGATAATATCATCAATATCATACTGCTTATTACACTTGTAAATAAACAATGTGCCAAGACGCTCTCCCGCAATCTCAATGGGCGCAATGGTTGCCTGAAACTTTCTGGTATCAATATTTTCAAAACCCAGTGTCTCCAGATTGACATTCTCTTTGGTGGAGAGTACTCCCAGAAGCCTTTCATTTAACATCGGGTCTATGAATCCACCCACGTTCTCATCAATCAGTTCTGTAATAGATTCGATGCCCTCGTACTTACCAATGCCCAGCACTTTACCTTTCCTGCTGATTACCAATACATTAGAGCATAAAATTTCGCGCATAACTTTGCATATGTCATTAAATACAACTTTGCTGGAATTGTTATTGTGCAGCAATTTTCCAATTTTTCTTGTTTTATCTAACAGTTGTACACTACTCATGGGCACCCCTCCATCACATTCTGCAAAGCGCAAGCAAATTTTCAATTTATTCGTAAGATATTGCTATTTTAACATAAAAAGATGCAGATTACAATGTTTAAATCATTTATTTATTTGTATTTATTCCGATTTATGTGACAATTCTGACTTTTTGTGTTTTTTATTGATATACATCTGATTATCAGCCATATCAATATACTTATCCAGAACATCTTCCGGCTGCGGGTGCACAATCTCATATCCCAGACTTGCTTGTATTAAAAAAGGCTGCTGTAGTTTCTCATTGATGTTTTTGATATTTTCTGCAAATCTGTCACAGAAAGCTTCTGCATCCGCCCTCTGGTATCCACTGGCATAAACGACAAACTCATCGCCGCCGAACCGGGCACAGACCTCACCACCCATGCAGGACTGGCGCAGGGCATCCGCAACTGCCTTGATAGCAATATCTCCTTTATCATGACCGTACTGGTCATTGATTTTTTTGAGACCGTCCAAATCAGTAAAGAGAATCATTAGTGTTCCGCCGCCGGTACACTGTTTAAAATCATCTCCCGTATATCTTGCAAATCCAAAACGGTTATAAAGTCCGGTCAAAGGATCCGCCACATACATTCTGTCCATCTGTCCCAGCATATTTTTAAGCTGTGCCTGCTTTCTGAGTCCCTCCAGTCCATTGGAAAGGTTAATCATCCATGTGTTAAACAAAGGGCTTTCCACGGCAAAATTACTATTTTCCACAATAGCATAGCCCATACATCTGTCACGGAAATGTATGGGTGAAAAAAGATAGACCCTTCCATTGTCTTTTTTATCTTCCTGCCAGCACCACATTTTGCCGGAAGAAAAATCATCATAAACAACGTCCCTTCCCTTTTCATAGGCGAGCACCACTGACATTATCTTTGGGAACTCATCAATCAGGTAATTGTCATGAAATTCCCCATATAAATTATCGGAGCCTGCATACCGCAAATCCTCCCTCAGTTGTTTGTCCAGACACAGATAAAAACTTTCGCAGTCCATCATACGCACATAATATTTTATATGCTCCACAACCTCTGCCAGAGTCTTTGTCTCATTTAAATCTTCCATCATGGCATTGCACTGAAAAAGGTATCTCTCATAATGGGATTCTAATTCCAGCAGCTTTTTGCGAATCGTGGGAATATCCACCCATCCCCTATCCTCACATCCGCAGCTTCCGGCAATCACCGGAACTGCGGGGAAAAGCTGATACATGGGAACCTCTCTGCCTGCCAACTTATCCATAATACGTCTTACCGCCTGTCTGCCCACATTGCGCTGGTCTCTGTCCACCGTTGTCATTCTGGGAATGGCATTGCGCGCCTCAAACATATTGTCAAATCCGGACAATGCCACATCCTGCGGTATGCGGATGCCATTTTTTACAAATATACTTCTCGCACCGATGGCAAGAGAATCCGTAGCACAGATTACCGCCTGGGGCAGTTCTTCGCCTGCACGCCACTGCTCCAGCATTTTCAGCGCAGCGTCCTCTCCATGGAGCTGCGTAAACGAGCCACTGTAGATACGTTTTTCATCCACCGGAATATGATGCTCCCTGAGCACATCACAATATGCCTGCAGTCTCTGCTGGGAATCCGTATTAAAGCGCATACCCGAAATATAATTGATTCTCGTAAAACCATGATGCTCCACAAAATGCTCCACAATGGTACGCATGGCATTGTAATTCTCAATACCCACATTGCAGAATCCCTCAATCGGTGTGTCAATGCTTACCGTCATCACACCCGATGCTTTAATTTTGTCAATCACATTATTCAGCACAGAATATCCCTGAATCAGGTTTGCAAATAAAATCACCCCGTCAAAAACAGAATAGTCAGCCAAATTGTAAATATTATATTCGCCGATATTATGTTTCAGGGTGTCATCCGCGCTTGCCTGCGCATTAAAGATATAAATGTCCACATTCTGCGCTTTCGCCTCACTGATAATGCCCTGCAGGGTATGTTTTGCATATTCAACAACCATACTTGCTATCACAATCGCAATCTTGACTCTCTTCATAACCACCTCATTCCCCGATGTCAGCTTAGTCTATAGGATGCCATGTAAAAAAACTACTTTTCGCTTTTTTTCTTTGCGCGTTTTGCATCATACATTTTCTCGTCTGCTCTGTCAATGTATTTATCAATGACATCCTCCTTTTCCGGCACAAATATCTGATAGCCATAACTTGCGCTGATTCGGAAAGGCTGTTCCAATTTGATATTGTAATGTTCCATCCATGCCTCAAAACGTGCGCAGAAGCCTTTCGCATCTTCTTCCTTATAGTCCTCTGCATAGACAACATACTCATCTCCGCCAAAACGGGCACAGACCTCCGTATCGAGACATGCTGCACGTAACGCATCGGCTACTGCCACAATAGCCATATCACCCTTGTCATGACCATATTTGTCATTAATTTTTTTAAGTCCGTCCATATCCACAAACAGTATCATGACATTTATGTTTTCACGGGCGCACACCCGGAAACTCTCTGCCGTGTATCTGGCAAAACCGGAACGGTTATACAGACCTGTCAGCGGGTCCTGTATATACAGTCTGTCAAGCTGTTTCAAAGTGCGCTGCAGATTTGCCTGCTTCCTGATATTTTCCAGACTGTTGGACAGATTAATCAGCCAGTTCCGGTAAAGGATACTGCTTAAAACAAACTCGCTGCCCTCCACAATCACATAACCAAAACAGCGGTCACGGAAATGAACCGGAGAAAACACATAATTAAGCTGTTTCTCCTGCTCCGTTTCCGGATTGGGCCACATTCTTTCTGTGGGAAAATCATCATACTCCACATATTTCCCATATTCATAGCATAAAACGGCAGACATTGTGGGTGCATAGCCTTCTGTCCTGAGTCTGTAGTCCTCATCAGCCTCCCCACTGTTTTTTTCTGCCAGACGCATATATTTTACCAGCTCACTGTCCAGACAGAAATAGAACCTGTCACATTCCAAAACACTGATATAGCCTTTTAAACGTTTCAGCATATCATCAAAAGATTTGCTGTCGTTTAGCTCCTCCGTCATAACGGCATTCTGGAGAAGATGATGTTCAATCCTCTCCGCCATCAGCAGATACCTCTCGCGGATACTGTTCTCCTCACCATGCTCTTCATAATAACACCCGCAGCTTTCCGCAAAAACAGGAACTGCCGGAAACACCTCACTAATCTTGGGTCTGCCGCCTTCCAGATGACTGTTTATTTTGATGACAGCCTCCCTGCCCACATTGACAAGCGCTCTGTCTACTGTAGCCAGTCTGGGAACCGAATTTCTCGCTTCAAAAGTATTATCAAATCCGGACACTGCAATATCCTGGGGAACTCTCACACCACGCTCCTGCATTACACCGATAAATCCGATAGCAATGGCATCATTTGCACATACCACAGCCTGGGGAAGCTCCCTGCCCGACTGCAGCAGTTCCATCGCCGCCTCCCTGCCATGCCAGGAGGAAAAAGTTCCATAAGAAATACGTTTTTCTTCAACCGCAATCCCATGCTCCGTCAGCGCATCCCTATAAGCATCCAGACGCATCTGGCTGTCTGAATTGTATGACTGTCCCGAAATATAGTTGATTCTGGTAAACCCATGATGCTCAATAAAATGCTCCACAACTGCTTTCATGGAATAATAATTCTCCACACCAACATAGTAGAATCCGTCCACCGGAGCATCAATACACACAATAGGCAAATTCGCCTTTTTTAACTGTTCAATGACAGAATCATAGACCTGCCTTCCCTGAATCAGGTTGGAAAACAGAATGACACCGTCAAAAACCTCCAGATTCGCAAGCTTATAAATATTATATTGTCCTATATTATGCTTTATCATCTCGTCCTGACTGACAAATGCATTAAATATAGAAATATCACAACTACACTTTTTTGCCTCTTCCTGAATTCCACGTAAAATTTCCACCGAATATTCTACATCCATATTGGTGGTAATAATTGCGATTTTTTTCTTGTCTGTATGCCCCATCTTGTTTCCCTTCGCCCGAACTACCCCTTTTTATCATATATAAATTCATGGTGTTAGTCAAAAAATGGGTTGGTAAATATAGCATCATCTATACCGCCAGCA
>CAZRZM010000129.1:0-9309 GCA_964604575.1 uncultured Acetatifactor sp. | reverse complement strand
AATCTTTTAAATCCTTCCATTCACACCATACCTTCCAAAACTTATTTATAATTCCATAATTGTTAAGTCATTATTTACTTTCCAACAACTTCTCCACACTGACTAATTTTACACACAGAACAAACAAATCGGTTGCCTGCTCCATCTCCTCCGGCGTAGGGAAAGTAGGAGCAATACGGATATTGCTGTCTTTGGGGTCATTGCCATAAGGATAAGTGGCTCCCGCACCGGTAAGTACTACGCCCGCTTCCTTACATTTTGCCACAATCGCCTTTGCACAGCCCTCCATGGCTTCAAAGGAAATAAAATAACCACCGTTAGGTTTTGTCCATGTGCCGATTCCCGCATCTGCAAGCTCTGTCTCCAGCACATGCAGAACCGCTTCAAACTTGGGTCTCATCAAATCTGCATGTTTTTTCATATGTGCATTGATACCGTCTATATCTTTATAATAACGCACGTGACGTAATTGGTTAATCTTATCATAGCCAATGGTCTGGATAGTCATGGATTTCCTGATTTCATCCAGATTTGCCTTGGAAGCAGCAACTGCCGCAATACCTGCACCTGCAAAGCTTACCTTGGAAGTCGAGCAGAACTCATATACCATATCCGTATTTCCGGTTTTTTCACACTCGTCAAAAATATTCAGAAGACTGTCTTTTCTGTCCTCATACAAATGATGAATAGCATAAGCATTATCCCAGAAAATGCGAAAATCCTTTGCTGCCGGCTTCAATGCGGCAAATCTTCTGACGGTTTCATCCGAATAGGTATAACCCTGGGGATTGGAATATTTAGGCACACACCAGATACCCTTGATACTTTCATCCTCTGCCACCAGCTTCTCCACCATATCCATATCCGGTCCCTGCTCACTCATGGGGATATTAATCATTTCAATGCCAAAATGCTGTGTGATGGCAAAATGTCTGTCATAGCCGGGAACCGGACACAAAAATTTCACTTTATCCAATTTACACCATGGAGTGCACCCCTGTACTCCATGAGTCATGGAACGGGCAACCGTATCGTACATAATCGTCAGACTTGCATTACCGCACACAATAACATTCTCCGGAGATACTTCCATAATGTCCGCTAACAGCTTCTTTGCTTCAGGAATACCATCCATCGCACCGTAGTTACGCACATCCAGTCCATCCTCTGTCTTCATGTCGCTCTGGGAATTTACTACGTCCAGAATATCCATTGCTATTTCCAACTGTGATACTCCCGGCTTCCCTCTGGACATATCCAGCTTTAAGCCCTTCCCTTTTGCATCTTCGTATGCAGCACTAAGCTCTGCCTGCAGTTCCAACAATTCTTCTTTGCCAAGTTCCTGATATGTTTTCATTTTTCCACTCTTCCTCCATCGTCTCAGCATTCAGTATTATCGTATACAATCATACACTCCGAATTATAATACTATAATATGAAGCATTCGACAAGAGGGAAATGTAATATTTTCGTGGAAAGTTGTAACAGTTCAGCCTTTTCTCTTCCAAATATATTTTGTGGCGTCGGTGCTGTGTCAGGACTTCGATTTCCGCAAAATATACTGGAAAGAGGAAAGGCTGAACTGTTACGAAAAGTTTGATTCCCCACAGATACCCTGATTCCGGCACAGTAAATGTCTGTCAGTAAGCCCCAAGCTGTGCAGCGCTGTTTTTCAAAAATCCCAGATAAACGGTCAACTGTGTAATAGCGGCTGCCAGCACGGCAATAATCTCAAATACCAGCAGCCATCCTGTTGCGCCTCCTGCTCCCCGTAATACAAAAACCAGTGTTATTGCCGCCAAAACTCCCACTACCAATATACCAATACTGCATCCCAGATAAATCCACCATGTGCGTCTTCCCTGTTCCGCCACTGAAAATGCGCGTATCTCCTCCATGACCTTTGAAACACTGCGACATATCAGATAAACAATTACCAATCCTATGATACTGTCCAGAATCTCCAGCCCGCCGGATACCGCCAGGGGCAGCTCCACAAAGCCCTGCACGATACTGCACAAAACCACAGCCACCTGCAGAATGGCAGCCGTTCTGCATCCGCCGATGTCTTTTCCCGCCTGGAACATTCCCACCATGTAATACACACAAAAAGCAACCACACCAATAGCAGCCAGCAGATTTATCAGTGGAACCACTGCCGCAATCGTGCACACAAGTATACCAATCTGGGCAATATAGATTTTGTGCAGTCCGGCTCCTGCATTAGGATATTTGTATCTTACGGTCTCCTCTACACTGAATCGTTTTACAATACTGTCTTCGTACATTTTTCTCTCCTTTTATATTTTATCCATTTATTCCCTTACACAGCGGAATTGTCATGATTATATCACAAAAAGAGACATTTATATATAATAAAAAGGGAATATGTTTTAGAAGAAAGTTGTAACAGTCCAAACCATAATTATTTCACATTCAACAACATGCTGTTTTGAATATCCTCGAATCCATGCTTTTCATAAAGCGGGCGCCCCATTTTCGAAGCACTGAGCATGATTTTGCTGTATCCTTTTTCTTGTGCGTCAAGAATCAGCCGCTCCAGAATCTGGCTTCCTACGCCCTGATGCCTATAGCTTTCCTCCACATACATACTTGTAATATAGGCATTTCGTCCTTCTGGATTAAACAATGACGGCACAGAAGCATAATAGAAAATAATCCCGGTGCCAATACACTGACCATCCTGCTCTGCCAGAATTACATCGCATGTTCCATGAGAAAATGCCTCCTCGAAAAAGCATCTGCTGTTTGTTTGAATTGCTTCATATCTGGCATCCGTTCTGGACAGTTCAGGGTGCATCAACAAGGTAAACTCAAGCCTTTGGGCAACCAAAAACTCCAAATCATCCCTGGTTGCTTTCCTATATTGTATTTTAGCTTTCCTTTGGTTTTCCATATAATTTTTCCTCCATTTTCATAATATGTTCAGATATCAGCATCAATCATATACTGTAAAATGGAAAAAACACTTGGATTTTTCTTAACTGTTTCTTAATTCCCGGAGCTCTTATAATACCGCAGACTATACCGCCAGAAGCCATATGCCGCCAGATACATGCCTATCCCCACAACCGGCGTCAGATACAGGAAAACTGTGGGATATGCGCCCATGTCCTGCTTGCGTAAAAAAAACTGCGCCGGAAAATAATTGACAAAGGCAAAAGGAACCACATAAATCATAGTTATCTGGATAATTTTGTGGAAAATACTGATGGGATAACCTGCAAACCGTCTCATATTCCAATAAAGCAGTTCCTTTAAACTATTGGTTTCCAAAAGATAAATATTCAGAGAAGCCAGCACCAGAAAAATGGCTCCCTGTATCAACACACCTCCGAATACCGCCAGCAGATAATAGCAGACCGTGAAACCATCCCATACAATACCCACATTTCCTGCGGACACGATAAAAAGCACCAGCCCCAGTCCACCATGCCCGATGGCGGCAAACCAGTCCGCATTCACAAACAAAATCTGGAACAGCAGGCCCCTGGGACGCAGCAGGAACCTGTCAAAACCACCACTGCGCACTGTCTCCCCAAAATCCCTGAGTCCGGTGAAAAAGATAATCATAATACCATATGTAAAAAACAGTAAACTATATAGAAATAACAGTTCATGAATATTCCAGCCATTAAGACAGTCAAATTTCAACAAAGTCAGATAAATCACAATAATTCCGGTGGATTCACGCAGAAAAACCGCAAAAGACCGAAGCAGGGCATCCACTCTGTATTGAAACCATGCTTTTGCGGTTGTCTTTAAATACATTCCCATCAAATAAATGCTGTCACTTTTCATACTAACCTCCATAATTCCGCTCTGCGCAATCTCAAATCAATGCGGAGAATGCCGTATTTCAGGCATTCTCCCGTGTGAAAAAAGTCTGCTCAGCAGACTTAGTACTTCTTAACGAAGCAGCCTCTGCTGCTGAGTTCTAGAAGTACTTCTCACACTAACCTCCCTGCACCACTAACTTGCGCTGTCCCTGTCTCCACAGCAGACTGCCAATCAGATAGTTCAAGATTATCCACACTATCTGTACCATACATTTCCCCAGAATCCCACCATAGGACAACTGCCCCAGATATATCTGTACAGGAGTAAAATAAATGGAGGCAAAGGGGGTGAAATGCAGCACCCCCTGCATCCACTCCGGCATAAACCATAATGGAATCATAGAGCCGGACAACACATTTACAAATACATTTTTAATCGTGATAATACTCCAGATATTCACCAGCCAGAAAGCCGTCATCTGTACCGCAAAGCTGATTGTCCAAAGCACACCGTAGCCCAGAGCTGCACTGCACAGAAACAAAAACAGCATCAGTGGGCTTTTGGGAGGACAAATTCCCACCACCAGTACCGCAGTCACAAGTGCAGGAAGAAACCGGAATAATAAATTGAAAGCCGCATTTCCCATATTTTCCGCAAGCATCCTGCCCTTAAAGCTAATGGGACGCAGCAGCTCCGTAGCAATACTGCCATCCCATATTTTCTGGGGAAGATAAAAATCATTTACCTGGAAGCCTGCTCCCAGTCCCATGGATAAAATAAAATTCGTAGTAACCATTCCCAGAGTAATGCCGTCCACCTCCGCACTGCCTCCATACAATGCCTTATAGATTCCCCAATAGATAAAAATCTGAAGGCATGTGGACAGAATATTCATAAAATGGTCGAAACGGTAAGCACTGCGCGCCAGAAAACTTTTCTTTGCATAGGCAAAATACGGTGCCAGATTCATCCCGCCACCTCCTGTCCATCATAGATTTCCCGGATAATGCTCTCTATGGATGGCTCTATAATATTTATGTCCCGGACCTGATAAGTGTCCAGCAGGTAACTCATCAGCTCCCCGATGGCAACCTCCTTATGCTCAAAAGCAAGCTGCCACCTGCGTCCATCCCCTTCCTCCCCGCGTTCCACTTTTACACCGGGTATCGGCTCCATCACAGTGGGATTCTGTAATTCCACCTCCAGTTGTCTTGTGGTTCCAAACTGCTCTCTGATACTCGTCAGTGTTCCATCGTATATCTTGTTTCCCTCATCCATAATAATCAAGCGCCTGCAGGTTTTTTCAATATCCTGCATATCATGGGTGGTAAACAGCATGGTGACATTATCCCTGGCATTCAACTCTCTTATAAATTCCCGTATGGCTTCTTTGCCCACCACATCCACACCTATAGTAGGCTCGTCAAAAAACACTATCTGGGGGGAATGCAGCAGCGCCGCAACGATATCTGCCCGCATACGCTGTCCCAGGGAAAGCTGGCGCACCGGCTGCCCCAGAAAGCTTCCCATATCCAGCATATCCGTAAACCGTTCCAGATTCTGCCTGTAAAGCTTCTGTGGAATACGATAAATTGCCCGCAGCAGTTCAAAACTGTCAAGCACTGGCAAATCCCACTGTAACTGTGATTTTTGTCCAAACACCACACCGATATTCTGTACATAGTCTTTACGCTGCTTATAAGGAATCTTTCCACCTGCCTCGATTCTGCCGCTGTCAGGATGCAGAATCCCTGACAGCATTTTAATGGTGGTAGATTTTCCTGCACCATTGGGACCGATAAATCCCACCATCTCTCCCTCCGCAATGGAAAAACTGACCTCTTTCACTGCCTTGCGCATTTCATACCTTGGTGCCACCAGATTAGCCACCATTCCCGGAATTCCCTTTCCACGCTTGTTGATTTTATAAGTTTTACTCACATTTTCTACGGTAATGAAACTACTCATTCTTCCTCCCTTTATCGGTTCCGCAGAATCACGTCTGACAAGGTAGCTTTCCGAATACTGACCTCTGTAATCGCGGTCTGTTCCAAAATCAGACGTAACACTTCCACCGCTCTGATATGATTTGCTGGAAAAATAAGAGTGAGTATATCTTTGTCCAGAGTATAGCTTTTTAAAGGCAGGTCCCCCAAATCCGGCAATTTCCCCAGGATACGCATTCGTATAATATCCATGGGCTCATACTGCATGGATAATGCCTCTGCATCGCCATAGAAGATAATTTTCCCCTGCCGCAGCAGGCAAAACCGACTGCCTACTGTGGCAACCTCTTTCATATCATGGGATGCCATCACAAGAGTCATTCCTTCTCTGACCCTTTCCCGCAACAGTTCCTCCAGAACCGCTTTTGCCTTTTCATCCAGACCAATTGTTGGTTCATCCAGGAGAAGAAGACCGGGACGATACAGCAGGGCTGCTCCCAGTTCGGCACGCATCCGCTGACCCAGAGAGAGTTTTTTCACTGTCTGCTGTTCATAACTGCCAAAATCCAGTGCCTGCGCCAGATGAACGTATTCCTTTTCAAACTTCCATCCAGGTATTCCATAGACTTCCCGAAGCAGCTCAAAGCCGGTTCTGACACTGTCCTCAGAACATAGAAGTGGAACACCTGCCAGCAGGACGCTGATTTTTCTCCCGTATCTGTTACGGTTTTCCACCGGGTCAAGAAGCAGGGTCCGTACCCTGCCTTTGTCCGGGGCAAGCAGTCCGCAGCACAGCCTGATAAATGTGGTTTTGCCCGCACCGCTTTCTCCCACCAGACATACCGCTTCACCCTCAGGAATGTGGATACTTACATCCGATAATATCCATTTGCTTACCTGCTCCAAATCAATCACTTGCCACTCATACCTTTCCAAATAAGTAACAGTTCAGCCCTCAAATTCGTAAAAGCGTCTGCTTCGCATCCGCCGCCACTTACGTGGCTTATCTTTTACTTCATTTGAAGGCGCTCCGCTCATGAAATGATTTGCAGTCAGTGCTTTGTGTGCAAGCACCCACGCACAGCCTGCAAATCATTTCATGGCTGAACTGTTACCCAAATAAAAATGTAACCCCTGCAAATATAATTTGCAAAGGTTTGGGATAAAATGCACCTACTGAGGGATAAACGCACAAGCGTAAAAGAATCCTTCTTCCTCATAAAAATCACAGATTCCATCATTCTTCTCCACCAGCGTCCTAATCTGCCCAACCCCCATACCATGAAAAGACGCCTCTTCTTTGTCGGTTTTAAGACCGGGATTGGCACACAGTACGGAGCTGTCCACACGATTTTTGACAATTATTGCCTGATAACCTCTGCGCACACCGATAATCACATGCAATTCCCGTATCTCTTCTTTTTCTTTTATACATGCCTCAATGGCGTTATCCAGCATATTGGACAAAAGTGCCGTAAAATCCATGCTTTCCATTCTGGCAAATCCTAAGTTTTCTATCTCCGCCTTAATAGCAATTTTATTCTTCCTTGCATACTCCAGCTTCTGGTTTAAAATATGATTGAGCAGGGAATTGTCTGTTTCAACGTAACTATGAACAGCATTTAATTTGTCCAGAATCTTTGAGGTGTATCTTTTGGCATCCTCGTACTCACCGTCATTCAAATAGGATGCCAGTACCAGCATATGATTCTTCATATCATGCTTTAGACATCGCACCTGCTCGTGCAGTGTGCGAACCTGGACATCCATGCTGTCAATATGTTCCTTGTGCACACGCAGCTTATTTAACTCATAGGCAAGCTCTTCTTTTTCGCCACGCAGTTTTGTATACGCGGCATCACATTCCTCGTATTTCTCTTTCCAGTTCCTTCGCTTTATCATGGTAGTCCTCTTTTTCATATTCAATCCCTAAACTGTCACACCATATACCTGAGAATACGCTTCTTTGCATTCTCCCCATAATTTCTTCCAATGGGAACTCTGGTGCCGTCCACAAGTTCTATCTCTTTGCTTCCCAGCACACGCACCGCCGCCTGATTCACCAAAAAACCTTTATGGACACGAATAAATCCTTTATCCTCCAGTTCCCTTTCCACTGCCTGCATGGTGTCCCGGAACTGATATGTTCCACTGGCCGCATATAATCTGATATAGTTACCCTCTGCTTCCAGATATAGAATTTCTTCCAGTGGGAGCTTCGTACTGCCCTCTGCGGTACGAAAAGAAAAAAAGATATGTCTGCCCCGTAATGCCTCCTCACAATCACGCAGGAGGGCGTCCAGTTCCTGCTCCATACAGCTTTTTCTTATAAAACCAAAAGGATGGAATTTCAGACTGTCATAGACCAGCTCATCATGGCTCGTCACAAACACCACCAATGGCTTGCAGGCCATTCCTGATATCAGGGCTGCAATATCCAGTCCGGTCATTTTCGGCATATCTATATCCAGAAACAGCACATCACAGTTTTTCGTCTGCATTGTCTGCCACAAATCAGTACTGTCTGTATAAGTCGTAACACTGCCTTCCCCCAGTCTGCTGTGTATATAATCAGCCAGTCTGGCTGCCATTTTTTCTTCATCATCACATATAAAAACTTTCATAAACCATTTCTCTCTCTTACAAAAAAACCGCTGTACAACGCACAGCGGTTTTCAATCAGTTATTAAATTGTAAATACTACTCTTGTCCTGCGAACTGTGAACGGTAATTACTTCGCATAGTCAATCACGCGGCTCTCGCGGATAACATTGACCTTAATCTGACCGGGATATTCCAGTTCAGCCTCAATCTGTTTGGAAATATCGCGTGCCATCAGCACCATGTCTGCGTCAGAAATCTGCTCAGGTACTACCATAACTCGAACTTCACGTCCCGCCTGAATAGCAAAAGATTTATCTACACCTTTGAAATTGTTTGTTATTTCTTCTAATTGCTTTAATCTGCTAGTATAGGTCTCTAATGTCTCCCTTCTAGCTCCCGGTCTTGCAGCAGAGATTGTATCAGCAGCTTGTACAATACATGCAATCAGGGAAGTCGGCTCTACATCGCCATGATGAGATTCCACTGCATTAATAACAGTAGCATTCTCTTTATATTTCCTACACAGTTCAACACCAAGCTGGATATGGGAACCTTCCATCTCATGGTCTACGGATTTACCGATATCATGCAGAAGTCCCGCTCTCTTAGCCAGTCTCACATCAAGTCCCATCTCTGCTGCCAGCAGTCCTGACAACTGCGCAACTTCAATAGAATGCTTCAATGCGTTCTGTCCATAACTGGTTCTGAACTTCATCTTTCCAAGTAATCTGATAAGTTCCGGGTGAATGCCATGGACACCTACTTCCAGAGTGGCAGCTTCACCTTCCTCTTTAATCATTACTTCTACTTCTTTTTGTGCTTTTTCTACCATTTCTTCAATTCTGGCAGGATGGATACGTCCATCAACAATTAATTTCTCAAGAGCAATTCTTGCAACCTCACGGCGAATCGGGTCGAATCCTGATAAAATAACTGCTTCGGGTGTATCATCAATAAT
>CAZRZM010000128.1:0-9450 GCA_964604575.1 uncultured Acetatifactor sp. | reverse complement strand
CTCACAAGTTCTATATTCATTTTTCCTCACATTCCGCCGCTTAAGCGCCATTTTAATTAAGGGAACTCTTAGCAGGTGTACTTTGCAGATTTAGAAATGCTCTTCACACTTCCGTTTTACAAACGGCCATTTTTTGAAGATAAGTATATATTGAACAAAAAAATATCAATCCACATTTACTTCGCAATAACAGAAAATACCCTACTGTATCTTCTCCAGAATATCCAAGCTGTGGTTTGTCGCACCAATCAATTCCATTCTCTCACAAGTTGAGAAATGATATTTCATCCACACATCAAAAGTTGACTCGTCCATTGCATCTATACATTCTCGCATGTAGTTTGTTGCTCCATCTGCCGCAACTATCTTGACTCTTTTTACATTTGGGAACTGTGCATTTAATTCGTCAATCTCTTCCAGCCTAATCATTTCAAACAAATCCTTTTCCTCCGATATACATCTGAAATCGTCTGTCAGCATATGGTTATTAATGCAGTCCCATATCCTTCCGGCTTTAAAAGTAAATTGAATCATAACAGCCTCATTCATACAGTATGCCACAAGGATATGCCCCTGCTTTTTGGTGACTCGAATTGCTTCTTCGAGCACCTTCTGCTTATCTTCTTTTGTATACATGTGATACATTGGTCCTAATACAAGTGTAATGTCAAAGGATTCATCATTAAATCTTGATAAATCCAACGCAGTTCCCCCATGTGTTCTTATATTATGAATATCCGCAATTTTTGAATTCATAATCTCCAGATTATATGTAGTATACTCCAGCGCATCTACCTCATGTCCTTCCCTTGCAAGTGCAATGCTATATCTTCCAGTTCCTGCCCCTACCTCCAGTATCTTTTTCTTTTCAGAGTCGCCAATAAGTTCATGAATATACTTCATAGTAGTCAAATACTCTACCTGCCCGTGATTGCTGGACAATCTTCCATCTTCATCATAATTTGCATAATAGTTTTCTATATAATTCATTGTCTGTTTACCTCCAGTTCTATACACTTCCATTTTTCTCCGAGTATTTCAAAAACAGCTTCCTGCTCCATCTCAATTTCCCCAAACCCCGCTGCTTTATAGCAGTAATAAGCAGATGGGTTATTTTCAAAAACACCCAGCGTTATTTTTTCTGCCTTCAACATATCGAAGGCATATCGGACAGCCATCTGCAGCATTCTTTTTCCATACCCCATGCCACGTCTGGAATCATCAATGATTACAAAGCCAATACGAATTACAGTACGGGCATCATCCGTATATCTCAGTATCAGGTGGCCGACAGGACCTTCCGCAGTAACAGCGGTCATAGGATAAAAATTATCAGGCTCCCCACAGTCTCCGTTACATTCCATATATTTATGATTTATATCGTCTGCTGTGACAGGATATGCTCCGTATCTGTCAGAGCTCCATTTTCGGAGAGCCCTTTCATCTTTAATCCAGCTTACTATCGTCTTTGCATCACAGGTCTTATATGGTCTTAATTTAAGCAGCTCCATCTGCTTGTCTGCAAACTGCTTTTCCATGATTTCATAAACCTGGATTACATCATTCTTACATTCCCAGATTCCATGGTCCACCGTTTGATATCCCAGATGTGCATACAGGCGGCAGGCCGGTAAAGAAGCATCGATGGCAGCATAGTCATATTGTTCCTTTATCATTTTCTCCAGTCGGTTCATAATAAAGGTTCCATACCCATTCCTCTGAAACTCCGGCAGAATATATACCCGCGTAATATGATTTCCATTTTTTGTTCCGGTGCCAATGATGTCATCATTCTCTAAAAGGATATATGTATTCCCGGCTTCAATATCCTTCAAAATATTTTCCCGGCTGTGAAATTCACAAAACATATCAACAATTTCTTTGAGATAGTACTTCGGATAAACCGTCTTAATGGTTTCCTGCACAAGCCCATATACCTGCTCCATATCCTGTTTTCCGGCTAATACAAATTCCATATCCTTTTTCTCCTTCCATAAAAATCAGCAGATGTAATTTCCTTAATGATAAAAAGCACCATCAAACCAAATCCTTATCGTCTGATGGTGCAAAAATTCCCACAATACTATATTTTTCCATCCTCAAAATCCATCTGATTGAAAATGTCAAAACAGTCAAAGGTTGCAAAGTAATCTCTGGGTGTCTCCGCCCGGCGAATCAGTTCTACGCTGCCGTCCTCTTTTAACAGAAGCTCCGCGGATTTTAGCTTACCATTATAATTGTATCCCATGGCAAAACCATGGGCTCCAGTGTCGTGAATGGCAATATAGTCGCCGATTTCCACCTTGGGCAGCATTCTGTCAATAGCAAATTTATCATTGTTTTCACACAGAGAACCTGTGACATCATATTTATGGTCGCATATCTGATTTTCCTTACCCAGCACAGTAATATGATGATATGCGCCATACATGGCAGGACGCATCAGGTTCACAGCGCAGGCATCCACACCCAGATATTCTTTATGGGTATGTTTCTCATGAATTACCTTTGTCACCAGATGTCCATAGGGTGCCATCATGAAACGCCCCAGTTCCGTGTAAATTGCCACATCTCCCATACCGGCGGGAACCAGCACTTCCTCAAAAACTTTTCTGACACCCTCTCCAATCACCTTAATATCATTAGGCTCCTGGTCTGGGCGGTAAGGAATACCGATGCCGCCTGACAGATTAATAAACTTGATATCTGCCCCCGTTTCTTTTTCCAGCTTTACAGCCAGCTCAAACAACTGCTTTGCCAGTGTGGGATAATATTCGTTCGTCACTGTATTACTTGCCAGAAATGCGTGGATACCGAAATTCTCCACTCCCTTTTCCTTTAAAATCCGAAATCCCTCAAACATCTGCTCTGTGGTAAAACCGTATTTTGCATCGCCGGGGTTGTCCATAATATCTGTACCCAGTGAAAAATATCCGCCCGGATTAAACCTACAGCTAATGGTCCCTGGCAGATACCCTATGGTTTTCTCCAGAAACTCGATATGGGTAATATCGTCCAGATTGATGGTTGCACCAATCTTCGCAGCGTAAGCAAACTCTTCTGCCGGAGTATCATTGGAGGAAAACATAATGTCCTCCCCTTTGACGCCCATGGCATGACTGAGCATCAGTTCCGTTTTGGAAGAACAGTCACAGCCACAGCCGTAATCTCGTAAAATATTAATCAGATAAGGGTTGGGGGTCGCCTTTACCGCAAAAAATTCTTTATACCCCTTATTCCAGGAAAAAGCCTCCTTCAACGCTTTCGCATTCTCACGAATCCCTTTTTCATCATAAATATGAAACGGTGTGGGATAGGTCTTCACAATTTCCTCTATCATTTCCCTGGTTACAAACGCTTTCTTTTCCATAATGTCTCCTTAATATCTCCTTTATGTACCTCTATATTTTTTTCCTTTTTATCTGACACTATATGTCCCCTTTAGGCTGCCGGACATTTTCAATCTGCCAGTCAACAGGTGTCTCGCCATGCTCCTGCAAAAACGCATTGGTTTTACTAAAAGGTCTGCTGCCGAAAAATCCTCTGTAGGCGGACAAAGGACTGGGATGAGGCGCCTCCAGAATCAAATGATTGGGATTATTCAACATGCTTTTTTTCATCTGCGCCGGTTTGCCCCACAAAATAAACACAATGGGTCTGTTCTGTTCATTTAATGCCCTGATTGCCGCATCAGTGAACTCCTCCCATCCTTTTCCACGATGGGAATTTGCCATATGCGCCCGCACCGTCAGCACCGTATTGAGCATGAGCACACCCTGTGCGGCCCATTTTACCAGATATCCGTTATCGGGAATATAGCACCCCAAATCATCATGAAGTTCCTGATAAATATTAACCAGGGACGGCGGAATCTCCACATCCGGTTTTACGGAAAAACACAAGCCATGGGCCTGACCTACATTGTGGTAAGGGTCCTGTCCGATAATTACTACTTTAACCTGACTTAAAGGAGTTAAATGAAAGGCATTAAAAATATCCTCCGCAGGCGGAAATACCTGGGTGGTATTATATTCTTGTCTCACAAAACCATAAAGCTCCTTGTAATAGGGCTTGCGGAATTCCCCGTCAAGAACCGTAAGCCAGTCATTTGAAATCATAGCCATATTCTAAATTCCTCCTATGTACCCAAAATGCAGCATTCCTATACCGTTTGCTGTCTGTCATCCCATTCTTTTCCAGAATTACCGTCTATAGACGCACACTGATTCCTTTTGCCCGCAGATATTCTTTCACCTGATGTATCTCCAGTTCTTTATAGTGGAAAAGAGAAGCGGCAAGCACAGCTTCTGCACCGCCATCCTCCAGTGCCTCATAAAAATGTTCCATATTTCCTGCACCGCCGGATGCAATCACCGGGATTCCCACTGCTTCGGACACCGCCTTCGTCAAAGGAATATCATATCCTGCCCTGGTTCCGTCACCGTCCATACTGGTAAGCAGAATTTCTCCTGCCCCCATCTTCTCTGCCTGGACGGCCCATTCCACAGCATCCATTCCCATGTCCACACGGCCACCGTTTTTGTATATATTCCATCCGCTGCCATCCTGCCGCTTCTTCGCATCAATTGCAACCACTACACACTGACTTCCAAATTTATCTGCGGCATCGCTGATTAGCTGCGGATTCATGATGGCTGCGGAATTGACAGATATTTTGTCCGCCCCCTCCCGCAGCAGTGCCCTGAAATCTTCTACTGTGCGGATTCCTCCCCCCACAGTGAAGGGAATAAATACCCTGCCTGCCACCTGACGCACCCATTCCAGCCTGGTTGCCCTATTGTCCGCAGAAGCAGTAATATCCAGAAATACCACTTCGTCCGCACCGGCTTTATCATAGGCAGCCGCCACCTCCGCAGGGTCGCCTGCATCTTTGAAATTTACAAAATTAACACCCTTTACGACTCTTCCGTCTTTTACATCCAGACAAGGAATAATTCTTTTTGTATGCATAATAACTCTATGTCCTTCCTCTAGCTGATACGGCTCTGTTTGGTTATTGCAATAAAATTCCGCAGTATCTTTAATCCCACCTCAGAACTCTTCTCCGGATGGAACTGGCAGGCAAATACATTATCTTTTTCCACAGACGCATGAATCAGCGTCCCATACCGGGTAGTTGCTGTTACAATTGAAAGGTCTGCCGCCGCCAGATAATAGGAATGTACAAAATACACATAGGAACCTTCCGAAATACCCGCAAACAATCTGCCCTGACCGGGAAAGGAAATATCGTTCCATCCGATATGAGGAATCTTCTGCCCCTCATCCGCAGGAATACGCCTGATTCTGCCATCCAGAATATGCAGCCCCTCCACTCCGGGACTTTCTTCACTGCCCTCAAACAAAAGCTGCAGTCCCAGACAGATTCCCAGCAAAGGGATTTTTTTCTCCACACACTGATGAATAATTTCCACAAGTCCATAGGAATGCAGCTTCTCCATGGCATCGCCAAAGGCACCCACACCGGGCAGAATTACACCATCCGCCCCCAGAATCGTCTCCCCGTCCCTGGTAATGACAACCTCTTCTCCCAGAAACAGAACTGCCTTTTCCACACTTTTTATATTTCCCGCATCATAATCAATAATGGCAATCATGGGTCTCCTCCGCTGTACTAATTATTGTCAATAAATTGCACGTCTTCCAAATCCTCTTCCTCAAGCAGCATATCTTCCAGCGTATCCTCCGCCTGTGGCATCTTGGTCTCCACCGGCGTATCCCATGCGCCATAGCCCTTTCCCTGCACAATCATGTTCACTCTTCTGGTATATTCCCTGTCATCCTCCACCGCCATCAGTTCCTTGGCCTGCGCTTCACTAAGCTGGTATTTATTGGACAGAGTATCCAGAATCTGCTGGTATGTCTGTGAAACCTCGTTTCCCGCATTCCACTGGCTTGCATAATCATACAGCTTGGGATAATCCTGCACAGACTGAAGTAAACTGTCAAGTGCCTGCAGCTCCAGTCCTTCTTCCACAAACAGTTCATACTCCCTGAACCATAACCGGATGCAAAGTATGCTCTCCGACTTACTGTACATAACCTGTTCACTCTCCGTCAAATCTCTGCCATACAGATTTTCATAGCAGGACTGATAGTCTCCGTTATAATAAGCTTCTCTTCCGGCTTTTTTCACAGAATAATCGCCTGCAAGACTCGTCATTATGAAAATAGCCACACCCAGGGTCACACAAATCAATAAAATGGGAAGTATCTTCTTGAAAGAAAGCTTTTTGCCCGAAGCTGCGCCGTTGTCCAAGGGTTCCCTTACCTTCTTAGGCATCTTCACTTTCTTGGGTTTCTTTTCTTTTTTGCCGCCTTTCTCACCATCCTCTGCTCCTTCAGCCTCTTCGCCTTCCGCAGAACCTGCTTCTTCTCCTTTTTTACCCTTTTTGCCTTTTTTCTTCTTTCCCTTTTTGCCTTTTTCTTTGTCTAATTCATTTAAAATATTCTTGTTTTCATCAGAAAGCTGGATTTCTGCATCCTCATCTGTCTCTTCTTCCTCTTCTTCTGTAAGGAAATCCAAAACTCTCGCGAAAAATCCTTTTTTCTTTCCTTCTTTTGGAGATACATTTTTCTCTTCTGCCTGCTTCTCCCGGGCTGGTTCCGTATTGGTATCTGTCTCATTGCCCAGAGAGAAATCCGAATCATCACCCAGACTCTCCGCAAACTGCAGCAATCCCAGAATGTTATCATCATCCACGCCATCTGTGGAAAACAGACTTTCCATATCAATGACATCATCTGCCGCTGCTTCGCCAGCCGCACTTTCCTGGGAATTTCCATCCAGTCCAAGTGTCTCCACATCAGGATACCCTTCCGCGCTTTCAATAATATTATCCAGCACAGAAAAATCATCCTCAGCCACCATTTCGTCTTCCTTCAGTGGGGCAGGACTCATGTCACCGTCCTTCTCTGTAAGATTTTCTTCTGTAGGGTTATTTCCTTTCTTCAAAGCCCTGGCTGCCTTTCTCTCTTCTTTCTTAGCCGCACTTAGAGCCTTCTTTTCCTCTCGTTTCTGCGCTTTCGCTGCTTTCTTTTGTTCTTTTAAACGCTTTTTCTCCTGTGCCTTCTGTTCCTTCTCCGACAATTCTTCACCGCTGCTGCCCTCATCATCTGCTAATGGGTCAAAGACTTCTTCCTCCGTTTCTCCTGCTGCCAAAACACTCTCATCCACAGCTTCATTATTATCCGCTTTCTGCAGTATGTCATGAATTTCATTTAATTCTGTGTCCGGTGTGTCCTCAAGCAGTTTCATTAAATCATCATCCATCCCATTCTCAATTCCAGGCTCCTGCTCTGAAGCGCTCTGTCCTGCCATAAGCAGTTGTTCAATCTCTTTCTCTGACAACCCTGATGCCTCTTCCACGGTAAGCGTATCTTCTGCCGTTATCTCCCTGCCTGTTTCATCCTCCATGACCTCATCTTCCGCTACGGTCTCATCCCTGAACTCTTCGTCCACTGCTTCTTCCGTCTGGACAGTCTCGTTCCAGGGCGCCTCTTCCGCTGCTGTCCCAGCCTGAGCGGTCTCATCCCTGAACTCTTCGTCCACTGCTTCTTCCGTCTGGACAGTCTCGTTCCAGGGCGCCTCTTCCGCTGCTGTCCCGGCCTGAGCGGTCTCATCCTTGAACTCTTCATCCGCTGCTTCTTCCGTCTGAACCGTCTCATTCGAGGTCATCTCCTCCGATACTGTGTCATCCCCCTGCAGCAGTTTATTCAAATCCACGTCAGTTTCTCCCAAAATGTCATCTTCACCAGCAGCATTTTCAGTCCCTGTCTCTTCCCCAACGGCACTTTCTGCCATGGATTCCATCGCTTCATCAACCGCCCGTTCCATCATGGACTCTATATCTGCCATACTATTGGCTGTCGGCACTATCTCTTCCTCTTTGGTATCACCGCTTGTTTCTCCGGCAATTCCTTTCAACAGATTATCTAAATATTCTTCTTGTAAAGGCATAAATCATCCTCAGCTTTCTCGTCAGAATTTTTATAAACAATACCTTATATAGTTTAACACAGGAATTGTAGCCAATCAATCGCATTCTGTGAGATTCCTGCACCTTTTCCCTTTAATTCCTCTGTCAACTGATATAACTTTTCATTAATTCGATACATATATGCTTTATCATTAAAAAATGTTATTTTTTCAAAAGGCCATCGTATAACGGATGGGCACTGCATCGTTACTCCCAGCTCCAAAACCAGCAGCCTGCGGTTTAAAGTGCCCTGCAGCCACTTTGTATATACTGCCCACTGTTCCAAATACCCACGTTCCGCATACTGCTCCAGATAAATATTGTTAAGTACCATTTTGCCGCCGCAGACCGGACAGGTTCCAAGTACTTCCCCAGCGAAAGCCTCCTGTTCCATCTGCCCGGCATCCGTATTTAAAATATCTTTTTCCAGTCTAATCCGTTCTTCCTCCCTCACCCAGGCAATGGAATCTTCACATCCGCCGACACACTGTTTCAATCTGCTTCCTCCGCAGGGCATTACCAGACGCCCCTCTCTCCATGGAACATCCCTGATGATATCATTCAAAGAAGTAGACACTACAAAATAATTCTTTTTCCCCAGTGCTTCTGCAAGCTTCTGCAAGCTCTCACAAACCCTTTCATATTCCCCATGTCCATATACCTGATTAAGAACAGGAATCAACCATTCCTTGTCATTTTTCTCCAGAATTTCTCTTTTATGACAGTATTCCTCCCTTTGACGCAGACTCTTTATACAGTCAAATTCTTCTCCCAGGCCAATCAAAATCATTTCTGCATCCTGCATCTTCTCCAGAAATTCCTTTTCCATATTCATCGTTTTCTCATCCCTTTATCCCATATAAAATATTGCATCTTCTCTATTTTATCATACAAATGATAATTCGGAAAATATTTTCTTATCAATTCCTACAACATAAAAAGGCGGGAACTCTCCCGCCTTTTGCCTGCCTTATTCAAACATATCCAAAATATTCCCTACTGCTTAATCATCCAAATGTTTGTCAACAACAAGCTGGTCGATAATTCTTACCAGATTACCAATCTCCGGTTTGGATAACTGGGCATCCGCTCCCAGGGACTCACCTTTTCTCTTCATCTCATCATTCACAAGAGAGGAGAAAATAACAATGGGAATATGGGCTGTCTCCGGATCCTCTTTTACCAGTCGGGTTAATCTGTGTCCATCCATCTCAGGCATCTCAATATCTGTGATAATACAACGGACATGCTCATTTAAAGAACCATCCGCTTTGCACTGACAGATTACATCATATGCTTTCTGTCCATTCTCGGTATGTATCAGATTCTCATATCCGGCTGCTTTCAGGGAATCAACAATTAACTTATTCAGTAATGCCGAATCTTCTGCAATCAGGATAGGTACCGTACTTCTTGTTCTCACACCAAGTTCACTAATCTCGGATACCCT
>CAZRZM010000127.1:0-9561 GCA_964604575.1 uncultured Acetatifactor sp. | reverse complement strand
AGAAAGGAGTTATTCTGATACTACGGCACCATATAAACAGCTTTCTTTGGCAGATATTTTTCAAGATTGCCAAAATATTTTTGAAAAAGACAAACCTCAGTTTCTTACTCTATTAGAACAACATATCGATTTGGATGAAATGATCCCTGTTTCTTTTCGGAATCATTTCTATGCATCAACGGGCAGAACTCATAAATACTCTTTGCATGCTCCCAATGAAGTGTCACCATAGACATATCATTCTTATCCAGATATAGGAATCCCATTTTACCGTCTATCATTGGCTCCACCTTCAGCTTCTTGCGATTTGCAATAATACGTTTGAAGCATTCATATACCTCATCCGCTATTGGCACCTATCTTGTACCACTTTCCGTCTTGGTATCCTCAATGATATACTCCATATTCCTCTTGCGCTGCAACTGATGGTCCACATTGATTTTATGATTTACAAAATCAATATCAGAAATCGTCAATCCTATAAACTCCGAAATACAAAGTCCGGTAAACTAAAAAAACACATCTTTGACACATCATTCTGGTATAATAAATCCGTTCCGGGTTATGTGATAACAGTTCATCAAATAGCAGTTCGGGCGGTTCAACTACACATACTTCATCCTCCGGCAGAACACAAGGAGGTGGGGATGGAAAGTTCTAGAACCCCTGCAGGACAAGACGGCAGTCATTATCGACGCTATACCAGTCTTTGTTTTAAACGGTGTGGTTAAGAGCTATTTTTCTTCGTTTTCCACAATTTCCTGCAATTGCATACTGTCAACCAATTGACCGCTCAACCAGCCCTCCACATCATCGGCGGGAATATAAACCCGGAGCCAGTATCGCCTGCCATCATAGAGCCACTCATCCCGATACAGAATCTCGGAGTTTTCATTCACACCGCCGATAATATTTCCGTTATTACTTAAGTCCGCCTCGCTTCTAATATTAGAACCGCCTTTTCCTCTGTCATTTAACCGGATATAGATGGGATCCTTTTTTTCCGGCATGGACACGATATCATCCACAGCCACTTCATCATTCTCCGCAGCCGGAATGAACAAAGGAGTATATTGCTCATAGCCTTTTGAAAGAGCGGTTTCAATTTGCTGAAAGGATGCCTTAATATTTTGCATATCACTTAAATACTCATCCGATATATACTTGGCAGCAGGCAAATCCACAAACACAGCCAGAAAATAGACAAAAATTACTGCGAAGATAACCATCTTTAAGATGCGATTTTTTCCTCTGCGTCCAGCTCCATTTATTTTTTGGAGTGCCCAATCTATCATCTTATTGTCAATCTCCACCGCCCAGCTTTTCTCATGTCCCAATAAGTACATGACCTCCCTGACAGCAACACACCATACCTTCACAATCGTCTTTTTCAGCAGAATACAGATACCTATTAACACCAAAAGCGGAATGACTCCAAATACAATATATTCAATCAAAAAACGCAGTGGCCAATCTAAGCAAAAAAGGTTATGCCATACACCAAAATAAAATTTTGCCAAAAAGTCTAACATAAGAAATCACCGTCGGCATACACATCTTCTTCTGCATCTTCCCCCTCATCATCAGGTGCTTTAAGTCTATCTCTATTCTCTCCCGGTAATTGCTGCCCGGCAATTTTCTCAAATTGGCTGTTCGTCAATATATCGTTAATCTTTCTCATGGCCTCATCGCCGGTAAGCAAATCATTGGATACAGCCATGTTTAACAAATTCAACTCATCTGTCTTGGTCTTCATGATATAATTGAAAAACTCTTTTCCGTCTATCTTACCTTCAAGATATTCTTTCGCAACAGAACCCAAGACTCCAAAATTATTTATCAGCATTCCGATTTCCTGAATTTGCTGCATTTTCATCATTCTTTCGCTCTCGATAATTTCCGACATATGTTTATTAGCCGCAATCTGCACATTTTTCCTATTATTGGAGGTGTGAATCTCCACCGCCGCATCCTTGTCAGATTTCTGCATTTTCTGAGCGGATTCATCCATCCGGATTTCCACTGTGACTCGAAATTTCACCCCATCAAATTGTTTTAATTCCCGTTCAATATCGTCCTCCAGGTCTCTCCCCAGTTCCCATTCCTGTTTTGCCTGCCACCTTCCATTTTGTCTGTTGACGCATTTTTTCGTAATATGGCGAAGCGTATCATCCTCCATCAAGTTTCCCCAAAAATATTTCTGCACGTCTTGCAGCTCATAAGCTATGTTTATATCCGCATTAAAATAGAAATCAACATTTATCATATTAACATGGTAATTCTGTGTGAAATATTTTCTTTGTAGTAGAAATGTCACCTTTCTATTGTAATGATTATGCCTGACTGCTGTGGCAGAATATTTTACTCCATGACTGATTATCATGCTTTCTTCACCTCGGGCACCCTTTTGATAAAGTAAAAAGCATTCCCCCTCGTTTGGGTTCGGTACTTTCTCTATCCGTTTCAAACTAAAATCTTCCTCTTTTACCACAAATTCATACATTTCCCGACCTCCTGTGTATTTTGCTGCAAATATCCAATCTCCTTTCCCTGGGATAGATGTCGCTTAGTACTTTATCTACAAACCGTTCCACGCTGTACTTGGAATTTGTTCCCTTTACCTTTGCATCATATCGGATCATCAGGTCATACACCAATCGCCTGAAATGGTTACACTGCCATATCATGCGCCATAAGGAACAAAGTCTGTCCGATATGGCATGCTTGGTCATGCATAACATGATCAAAACAGCATCTTCGCCATTTTTAATCCTAGACTGGCTGATGTCAATAGCAAACAATTTGAGAAACAATCCGTACACATCCCGCCTTTCCCTCATGGAAGGCTGCTCATTTACCGCATTCTCCAGCTTTTCAATCAATAATCTGTAAAAAGTGAAAGCACGGATGCCCGAACCCATGAAATCGTATAATCCCGACTGATATGTCAACGAAACACTTTGACGGATCTCCAGCAGTGTTTTTTGAATATAGTTCTCGATGATATCCTCCAATATATCATTCTTATCATTTAACTGCGCACATACAAACAAGGCGGTCAATAGATTGTGCAGTCGACTTTCCCTGCTCCAGGCATGCAGCAGATGATACACATTGTTCTTATAGTTATCCCTTTGATTAAGGAAAATGAGAATCTGCCCGACCTGCATATCTGTGGAGATGCTTTTGTTTTCCGCAATCTTGGGCACTATGTTGTACAAAAAATAATAGTAGTCCTCACAAGCCAAAAAACCCATGGTTTCCAGAGCTCTCTTTGACATGGATATGGGACGATGTGTAGTATAGCTTTGCAGCCAGGAAATAATCTTATCTTGTAATTGTGGGTACTGCTGCCAAATATACTTCAGCATTGTTTCCCGATACTTCGGATTAATCAAATGCACAATGTCTATAAGTGTGGTTCCTGTATAGGTATTCATCTCGCCTTTGCATATTTCCGCCTCAAACTGATGTAATATTTCTTCATGGGCATACACATTACTTTTTTCTTCAAGATTGTCGAAAGATTCATAAAGTCTTTCAGCAGCCTGAATAATCCATGTATAAGGCAAAGAATCAAAGGCTGCAACCGCAATCATCAAAGCCATGGAATAGGAAGCATAATTATCCGCAATCCACTTAGACAAGCCATTCCTATCCTTAAACACACTTCCTTTCCAAGGCCTTTTTCGGGAGGTGTCTGTATCATTGAAGTGAATGCTTTCAAATTGAGCATCATCGCCAGCCATGACTCCATGATTGTTATAAATTCGATATTGAACATAGATATTCGATTTATCAGACTGCCCTTTGGTATATTCAAATATTTTTTCGATGAAATCTTTCTCTGTCTCTTTTTCTTCCGGCTCACTTTGGGATAAGTTTGCTTGAATTTCCCCGCTTTCAGCCGAGTTATTCTTCTCCGATTTGTTTTCGGATACCGCTCTTTCTTGCTGTTCGTTTTCCATGTCGCTTCCCCTAAAAATGGATTTCCTCAAAATGGGCATTATTTCCGGCTATTATCCCATGATTGTGAATCATTGTGCCTTCTGATTTATTCTCCGTGTTTTGTCTGGTATTTTCTTTTGTCCCGTTTTCCTTTTCTTCTATGAACCCTTTTACTTTGCTTAGAAACGCTCCTCGCTTTCTCTCCCACCTGCCCATGTTGACAGCCGGCTTTGAAAATTCCTCCACTATATTTTTCTGCAGCTCATTGAGCCGATGCATCAACTCTTCCTCATCACTGTCCAGCTTAATGCTGATCTGATTTCTATCAATGCAGCCTCTCACATCATCAAACTGCATACCAGGCAGCAGTATGGCATCATATCTATGTTTCAGCACCCATGCCGCCCCCATCTCATTCAGGCTTGCGACACTGGCATAATAATTCTCTGAAAGGACGAAAAGAATGTGTAGATTATAATTCTGAAACTGCTCCGCCAAATAATCATAGATACTTTTTCCGAGAGGGATTTTATAGGCGTCTACCGAACTACAGATAATCTCACCTTCGCCAAGCCCGATGTCCTCCAACAGTTCCACAATAGCCTTCACATATCCGGCATCATTAGATGAATGGCTTACAAATACCTTGTTTTGTTTATCGTTCATACTCATACAATTCATCTCCTATTCAACGCTGGCAAAGTACCGCTGCAAAAAGCATAATGTCCATCTCTGTCCCACATAAAACGACAGCATTGCAAGTTTGTATTAATTCATTGCGATATATATTATATTACTTAACTTTCCCACCCGCAAAACTGGCATAGCGGCTTGATTTTTCAGGCAAAATAATGCAAGAAATGATTGCCTTGACATAAAAACAGCACCCAATCTTTGGTATAATAAAATCACCACAATCCAAATCATACCAAAAAGAGGTGCTGATCTTATGATAAACCAAATGCTTGGAAAATTGCTCCGCAAAGCCAATATTTCCAAGAACTGTGGACTTCCTGCATACAAAGTATTTCAGTTCCTGCTGTTTCCTATATGACGTTTCTTTTAACCGGGCAAGATTTTTACTGCTTTCTATCACAAAAGTAACCGATATATTCAGCAACCTTACAAGACCGGAACATGTCAAAGTGCTTGTCCCGGACGATTCCATAGTCAGGCACAACCACAGTAAGGCAGTGGAACTCCTCGCACGAGTATACAACCATGTGAAAGGATACAAAGCCCGTAAAGAAAGTCTGCTGGCAAAACCGGATGAGACCCTTATGCTGATCCGGCGGGCATTAAATGCAGACATAAAAGCGGATTATGTCCTCATGGATACATGGTTTACTACTGAGCCAATGATAAAATCCATCCTTATGTAAGGGTTCAATGTGATCAACATGGTAAAGCAGTTTACACAGCGGTACAATTATAAAGAGATATCCTATACTCTGCCTGCATTAAACAAATCTGTCCGTTTTAACGGGATAAAAAATGTCTTTGGTTCCCTATGCGTCACCACCAAAGGCAGAATTTCAGTAAAGATCATATTTGTACAAAATCGCAATAAAAAAGTAAGTGTCTTTATCTGATTTCATAATGCGTTGCAGAGCCTTATGGCGCTGTTTGAAAATATCTGCCACGAAAGTTAAGTTTTTTATTCAATATAAATCTTGTAAAATTAATGGCTCATCAAACTCGCCAAATTGTTCAGGATAATAACAGAAAGTAAGTTTGAATACGCTTTATTGGGAACAAAACTATTATTTTTTTTATCAATTTGATTTTAGACAAATTCCAATTATCCGTTAGGACTTCACCCATTTTTTTCTCTTTGTATATTATATCTAAAACCTGACAAAGCATGTTTTCTTTAAGTTCTTTTCTTTATATAAACTATTCTAAGATCATAACAGCATTGAAACTGAACATTCATTTACCTAATGCTTTAACATCCATTCTGGTTTATAAATGTATAATTAAATATACCACAACTGCAATTCCATTTTCACATTTTGGCGAAAATAGTAGAATTCCGTAGAAAAATAAAGTCACACCAGACTTTCATATCCGATATGCCTCCTTAAACACACAAAAAGGACAACCCAAACCGCTTCTACGGTCTGTGGCTGCCTTTGTGCTGTGTCAGTTAATTTTTGTGCAATCCGCACTCTGCTTTAACAAAATGTCTCTTAAAAACTTTGTGCAAACAGTTGTCTACCAATTCCAGGCAGAGGTATTAATTGGTATCCCTTTTACGCCATAACTATATATTCATATAAAATCTATTACTTAATGCTTTTGCAACCTGATAGCAGAGCAGAATATATTTCATTATACAGAAAAATACTCTTGTTTACGATTATAATCCAAATTAAATTTCTTCTCTATTTTGTGCAAAAGAAAAAGCCCACATTCTTATCTTTACAATAAGTATATGGACTATAAACCACTCATTTTCATGCAAAATCTAATCCAATTCCCCATGCCATGTATAAAAATCTAAAACCATTCGCTTCAAGAACCGTCCCACCAATTACTTAAATATCCCCTTTAAAGCCCCGGCAGCCTTAGATACAGTGTCTACAGTCAGCTTTGCCTTTACGCCATCAATGATTTTCATAACAATATCATCAGGCAAATCAACGCCGATTACTTTTTCTATTACCTTTACGGGCTCTTTTTCAAACTGTTCTTTCATATTAGGATTTTTGGAAACTTCCTCTACAACCTTACTAATCTGCTCTTTAATATCCATCACTTATTCCTCCATAACCTATGAATCTGTCCGGCGTATCCTTCTCCACGGATTTAACCGTTTGTAAAACACTTCCATTTTTATAATGGTTTTATTGTATAATACATTTTTAAAAAGGTCAAGAAATACAAAAACGCAGCCTATGAACCTATGAACCATTTTTACACTCCGTCAAAAATTGACATTTCCATCCTTATCCATTAAAATAATAGATTATAGGATTCTTTTTACAGACTATTACAAAAGGATGAAAAAATTATGGTTGATGTTCCAATGAAATCTTCTGCCCCTTTAACCAGACAGACAATTCTTTCCATAAACCAGAACAAGATTCAGGGGGCGAAATCTTCTCAAACTATTGCATCAATAAATGGCAGCCCATCTCAAAATCCGGCTGCATCGCATAATACTGACTGTTTTTCTGCCCAGCCATCTGCAACATCACCAGTATGTTCCAATTCGGCAGACTCTGTGCAAAACATTCCAGCGCCTTCTTCCAAGCCTATTCCCCAGCTAATTCATCCCATCCAAAAAGGCCAGAAAGTGTCTCTGGAGGACTCAGGAAAGCTGTCGAAAATCAAAGCATGTTTAGGCTGGAACACAGCTAATCCAAATTGTGATGTGGATGTTTCTGCCTTTTTACTTAATTCAACAGGCAAGGTAATTGGTGATACCTGGTTTGTTTTCTACGGACAGACACAGAGTCCGGACAACAGTACCATTTTCAGTGTGGATAATGGCACAGACCGGGAGATAATTTCAGTTGATTTTACTAAAATCAACCCTGCCGTAACCAAAATTGTTTTTGTATTAACCATTAATGAAGCATTAGAAAAGAATTTAAATTTCAGTATGTTAAAGGACGCCTACATTCGCATCATCGATATCTCTACAAACAGGGAGCTTGTAAGCTTTGAAATGGAAGATTACTATCCAAATGTCACATCCATGATGATTGGAGAACTATATATTCATAATAATGTCTGGAAATTTAATGCTGTTGGAAACGGCGTTGCACGGGATTTGGCAGGTCTATGCCAGTTATACGGAGTCCAGGTAGTCTAAATATCAGGAGGAATACTAATGTTAAAATTTGAAACAGTGAATGAACTGACCCTGAAAGTCACATGCACAGGTAATGATGTCCTTTTTGCCAAAGCGGGAGCCTTTATCGCCGGTGAAAACTCCGGTGGAAAGAATTACAAATTTGAAAAGGTACTTCTTGGTCCGCAAAATAATATTGGACAGGCTTTACTCGGACAATTGGCCAGAAGAGTAACCGGCGAAAATATACCCCTTATGAAAGTAAATCTGAATGGTAATTCTGTTACATATTATGCGAACTACGGTCAACATGTTGTTGTTTATCATCTGGAGCCGGGTGAAACTATTTCTGTAGAATCAGAGAATATTTTAGCTTTTTCACAGGACTGCGATTACAGCGTCAGATTCATCGGTGTCGGTGTTCTCTCCCAGAAAGGATTAGCCACATCAACACTCACTGCCAGAGGAAATAATGCTTTTGTTGCTGTTCTGTCCGACGGAAATCCAATTGTTATCAGCAACGTCACATCCCACGATACTATCTCAGTTGACCCGGATGCCGTTATCTGCTGGGTCGGCAACGGTCCCTGTGACCCCCATGTGACCGCTGATGTTTCCTGGAAAACTTTTATCGGGCAGACCTCCGGAGAATCCTACCAGTTTGAATGGCAGGGCAATTCTGCAGTAACTGTAATTATCCAGCCTTCCGAACGAAGAGGCGGCATCAGAGTGGGCATGGATTAAGAAGGAGTTATCTTCCGGGAACCGTACCGGATACCGGGCACAATACCAAAGCGGAGTTTCCTGTCATGCAAGCTCCGCTTTTCCTTTGATACAGTTCTCCAAAATGTACTCTGAAAATATTTCTTCGGGGCCTGATTCCATGATATTGTCAATGATCCCATAGGTATTTTTAAATCCGTATGGAACGAATCCCATATCTGCTTTTATAACCATAGAGATATCAAATTCACTGTCTCCGGCTGCTATTACGTAATCCGGTTTGAGGATATTTCTAAGGCGTTCTATTGCAACACCCTTATTTAGCTTTGACGGAACTACATATACCTTTTCGCCATTATAAAATATATCCACCCTGCCCGTATCAAGTTCTGCGCTCAAATCAGCCACCACTTTTTCAGGTTCACTGCACTTTGTAAATACAAACAAATCTTCAATCAGCCGCAGTTCAAACTTTCTGCGTGGTTCTCTTTCTAATAATAGGGCTGCCCGCCGGATATCATCACTACTGCCTGATACCAGACGTAAGGACTCCTGATACCATTGTCTGTCTCTCACTCCATCCACCAGCAGAATACCGCCGTTACATACAAGCGCATATGGAAAGCTGCCGATTCCCAGGTTTATTCGGTTATACTGTTCTATGGTCCTCGTGGATGTAGGAACAATCAGTATCTCCTCTTTCACCTGCTGCAACAGTTGGTATGTCCTGTCCGTTATAAATGAAATCTCTCTTCCCTGGTATATTTCAACTGCTCTTTTTGCAGTGCCGATATCACGCTTATAGGAATATATCAGCGTATTATCTAAATCTGTATGTAAAATAATCATTTCCTTTTCTCCTAAAAAATGTGGTACAGAAAAACTGTACCACATCTTCAGCGCATTACACAATCAGTTATTTTTTGGAAACAATTGCTTTTCTTATCATATCGACAGGGATAATCAATACTGCCAGTGCCATTGATACCAGCAATGCCTTCACATTAAGTGTTGTGGTATTAAATACCTGGCCTCCCACCTCAATGATTACTGTCTGCAGCACGAATATGGCTCCCATTACAAGAATA
>CAZRZM010000126.1:0-9624 GCA_964604575.1 uncultured Acetatifactor sp. | reverse complement strand
ACAATCCTCCGTATTTCTTATTTACATCATATCATTATCATATTGTATACACAACCATATTGGAAATACAATTTGCATCTTTCTATCTCATATATTTAATTCATTCGATTTATCCTGAATTAACACATAATAAGCATTTTATTCGACACCATACATCACAAAATAAAGTGCTTATTATCCCCAAATTTTTTCCCTATTCTACTCCGGCAGACTGTCCCTCAGACACAACGCCCCATACCCCACCTGGTCATTGGGGATATCTGACTGTCCCCGAAGAGGTCTCGCCCCCGCCCTCAGATACGCCTTCACTTTCTCTCCATACAAAAATGGGTCGTTCCCCTGGACAATCCCCCACTCCATGAGCAGTGCCGCACATCCTGAAGTCATAGGGGTTGCAAAAGACGTACCCGTCATTGGCTCATACCCACCATAGATACTGGGGGCGAGCACCCTTACTCCGGGAGCCACCAAATCAGGCTTTACCAGTCCTGCCGTGGTGACTCCGATAGTCTGCGTTCTGTCAGCATACCCTCTTCCCGAAAAATCCGCATAGGTGTCATAGATGGAATCATACGCTCCCACCGTAATCACTTTTGCTGCAGTGGAGGGTATCGTAAGAGTTACATCCGGTGTGGACCGGTAAAAACCTGTTCTGCTGTTTCTTACGGCACTGCTGGGAAGGTAGAAATAATACTGTCCCGTCACCACCCGTTCCGGTTCTATGATAAATGTCCAGACGCCATTGTTGATATAGGGTCTGCCTATAGGAATCATATCCACGTATATTTCCTGTGCCACCGCATAAGGGGTAGGCTCCCCCAGATACACCAGCAGACTGGTCTGCTCCATCCGCAGGGTATACTTTCCCTGCTCTACGTTCACCGGAATCTCCTGCTCCACTCCGCCCGGTGAGCGTAGACGAATCCGGTAGACGTCACTGTAATTTTTCCACAACTGGACATTCAAGGTTCTCTCATATTCTGCAACCGCAAGCTCTATTGCGGAGTTATTCCTCACATTTCCCGCCAGGTGTCCTGCCGAATTTCCCTCATTGCCGCTCCCCACACAGATAACGGTTCTGCCCATTTCCGCCGCATTGTCCAGAAAACGCTCCAGCAGGGAACTTCCGTCATGGGAACCGTAGTTGTTTCCAAAACTCAGATTGATGACAAGGGGCATCTGAAGTTCCTGCGCCTTCTGGAGTGCAAAAGTCACCCCCCGCATAATCTCTGTCGTGCGGGGGAATCCCAATTCCCCCGGCACTCCCAGTTTTACTACGATAAGCTCCGCCTCTGTCGCCACACCCCGATATCCGTCACTGCGGCTCCTGCCCGCAGCAATGCCTGCCACCGCTGTACCATGTCCGCTCACATCCCGGCTGGGTATCAAATTATACTGCTCTGTCTCTGTTTCTGCCCGCAGGGCTTCGTCAATCTGCTCTGCATCAAACACCTGCCCCAGGGTCTGGTCCCATAGGAAGCGAATCCGGGTGCCTCCGTCCGCCCTCCTGAAATCCTCCCTCCTAAAATCAATGCCGGAATCCAGTACTGCAATTAAAACCCCCTGTCCATTCAGGGCAGAGGAGCTGTTTGTGACAAGCGCTATACAGTCTTCATCCGCCGGCATCAACTGTTCATAATAATAACGCTTGGGCTTTTCTACATATTCAATTTCCTCAAAATCTGCCACTGCTTCCACCAGCCCTTCCGGTACTGTAAGAATGGCGTATCCGGCTATCAACTCCTCCACTTTTATTCCCATACCCTGAAGCCCTTCCAGGCTCCCCTGATATTTTACAATCAACTCCCAGGTTCTCTCCGTGCTGTCAAATCCCACATTCAGGTTATCCGTCTGTTCCCTTACATTTTCAGGGGTCTCCAGAGCAAGATTTAAAAGATTTTCGATTTTCTGGCTCATAATACTCCATCCCGGCCGCCTGCGCCCGCCGGATGAATTTCTTTATTCATTATATGAATCTTTATCTGGACTATACCGCATTGCACATATCATATAATATCTTTACAATATCCTGCATTCTGCTGACCTGCTTTGGTTCCAGCATTTCCAGCACACAGAAAATTTTCTCTGCGCTCCTATGTCCCGTATCCTCTCCAAACATTATATAATCACAGCTTACGGATAAGGCTTTCGCTATCCTGCCCAGAGTATCCGCCGAAAAACTCTTCTTTCCCACTTCTATTTCATATAGGAACTTTTCCGAAATATCCACTTTCTCGGCAAATGCTTCTCTCGTGTAATTCTGTATTTCCCTCAGTTCCCTGATTCTTCCCCCAATTTGTACACTTGCCATTTTCCACCTCCACACATCATAATTCTACAACTTTTGACAAATAAATATAAACTAATTATAGTTCCTTTTACCGTTACCAAATGTTCCTACTTCATAGTATACAACTATTTTTCTTTATTTTTTGTTATTATGCCAAAATAGTATAATATACTATCCAAATTAAACTAATTTATCTATATTCTGGAAGCCAACTCAGCCCCTACTCTTTTCCCTTAAAAATACAGACTTCCAATCAAAATGGCAACACTTTAACCCTTTTTATGTTTATAATCAAAAACGGATAACCTTCTATTGTTATCCGTTTTGTCATGCTTCAATATTCTCTTTGAAAATTATAAAAACTATTTCCTTTCAAATCTACTCTTCATAAAAACACCTCAGCACCCGCACAGCATCCTCCGTGTCCTTCACACCCGCCGTCTCCACTGCGGAGTGCATGGCAAGCTGGGGCAGACCGATATCCACCGAAGGCACTGACACATGAGCCGTAGAAATGTTTCCCAGTGTGGAGCCGCCCGGAATATCCGCCCGGTTGGTATAGCTTTGATACGACACCCCCGCTTTTTTACAGAGTGCTTTCATTCTCGCAGCGGACAAGGCATCCGTGGCATACTTCTGGGAACCATGGTATTTGATTACCACACCGCCGTTTAAATAGGGACGGTTGGTAGGGTCAGCCTTTTCCGGATGGTTAGGGTGCACTGCGTGGGCATTATCCGCCGAAATGAGAAAGCTGCCAGCCAGAAGTCTTTTATAGCCTTCTCCACAAATTCCCCGGCTCTCCGCTATTCTTGACAAGGTATCCTCCAGAAAGGTGGAATCTGCACCCTGTTTTGTTCCGCTTCCGATTTCCTCATTATCAAAAACAGCGCACACATTAATGTAGTCCATCGGTATTGTCTGCACAAATGCCTGCACCGACGCGTAGACACACTGCAAATCGTCCAGTCTGGGGGATAAAACATACTCCCCATTCTCTCCGAATATTCTGCCTTTATCATGTACATAGAGGAATAAATCATGGGCCAAAATATCTTTATCCTTTACTCCGGCTTCTTTTGCCACTTTTTTTAGCAGCGCTCCCCTGCCCCGGCTTCCGGTTCCGTCCGCAAACAGAGGCTGCATATCCACCTGGGGATTATACTCCATTCCTTTATTGATTTCGTGGTTCATATGAATTGCCACATTGGGAATCACCAACAAATCCCTGTCAATATTGACTAGACGGGTCACAATCTCGTCATCCTCGCACACCGCAATTCTTCCTGCCACTGACAGCGGTCTGTCCAGCCATGTGGACAGAATCATGCCGCCATATTTTTCGGTATTCAGTTTCACATATCTATCTTCCACCAGAATTTCCGGCGATTCCTTTATTTTGAAGGACGGCGAATCACTGTGGGAAGCCACAATATGAAATCCCGCGTATGGAAGGATTCCTTTCTTCTCCAGTTCCGGAATCCGAAAAGCTATCAGGGAAGAATCGTTGCGTGTCACAAAATATCCTTGTCCCGGATGTATCTCCCACGCCTCTTTTTCGTTCACTTCCTGATAATCATTTTCTTCCAGAATCTGTTTTACATTCTCTATGGCATGAAAACAACTGGGGCTTTTTTCAATAAACTCCAGCATTTTCTTTGTGCATTTCAGTTCTTCCTTCTTCACTGTCTGCTCCCGCCCTTTCGTTTTTTGGTAACCCTTCAGAATCATTCACAAAATGCTGCACAGTTTCCATTTTATACATTATAAACGATAGTTGCTGCCATTTCCTTTGCTTTCTCCTGACCCAGACAGATACCCAGAATTGCCAGACCCAAATCAATCGCCGTCCCCATGCCTCTGGAAGTAATCACATTATCGGATATCTCCACCGGCCCCGCAGTCACCTGCGCTCCCTCCAGATGGCTCTCAAAGCTGGGATAACTGCATGCCTTTCTCCCTTTTAAGATTCCCCTGTGTCCAAAAATACTGGGAGCCGCACAGATTGCCGCAATATATCTGCCCGATGTATAGAAAGCATCCACCTGCTCCATCAGACCGGTATGTGCCTCCAAACCTTCCGTACCACGCTTTCCGCCCGGAAGCACAATCATATCATATTCTGCAAAATCAACTTCCTCAAATAACTTATCCATAACCACACTGATGCCATGGGCGCCTTTTACCTCACGCTCTCCCTTGACAGATACCATATCAATATCCAGTCCGCCTCTGCGGCAGATATCCACCACGGCCAGTGCCTCTATCTCTTCATATCCTTCTGCAAAAAAAATAGCTATTTTCTTCATCTCAAAACCTCTGTCCTTTCTGCTGTATATTTATGTGTTTTGGGAGCCTTTCATTATCTCCCTGCAACTGTCTTTAAGTATACATAATTTTACCAATTTAATCAATTAATAGCTTTTGATTTTGGTGAAAATGTGGTAAACTATAAGTACCATTATACTACTTGATTTGAGAGGCAGGAATTTTATGGAAATCGAAAGAAAATTTACATTAAAATCACTCCCTGATAATTTGGACGATTATCCACTCCACCATATTGAACAAGCTTATTTGAACGCAGACCCGGTTGTGCGAGTGCGCAAGCAGGATGAAGAATATTATATGACCTACAAGGGAAAAGGACTACTGGCGCGGGAAGAAAGTAATCTTGCTCTTAACAGGGATGCTTACTACCATTTAAGGGACAAGGCAGATGGTAACATTATTTCCAAAAAACGCTATCTGATTCCCTTAAATCACCCCGGCTTTAAAAAGGGATTCCCAACTCCTCCGGAGGACTACTCCCTTACCATTGAGCTGGATGTATTTGACCCGCCTTTTGCTCCGCTGGTTCTGGCAGAAGTTGAATTTGGAAGCAAAGAAGCAGCGGAGGCCTTTGTTCCACCCGACTGGTTTGATGAAGACGTTACTTATCTCCCGGAATATCACAACTCTTATATGGCACTTATGCACTCCCCTTGTGCCACACAAGAAGACAAAACATAATACAGACGCCCAAAAACAAAGACATCAAATACAGAATCCCATCCATCTGTATTTGATGCCTTTCACTATGCTTTCTTCTTCATGACAGATTTTTCATGGTACATCATTTTATCTGCCCGTCTTGCCGTATCTTCGATATCATAATCAATCCGCCTGTCATACATCTCAAATCCGCAGGCAATCTGCATATTAATATTCACGCTTGCCCGGTTAAATTCTGCAACCTTCTCATGAAGCAGTTCAATCCGCTGTCTGCACTGCTCCAGACTACTTTTCTTGAGCAGAGCGCAGAACTCATCACCACCCATTCGGTAGCACTCACCCAAATCCCCAAAACACTTCTCAATAATCTGGGCACTCTCCCGAATATAGATATCCCCCTGGTCATGCCCCAGAATATCATTGCATTTTTTCAAATCATTCAAATCAAACACTACTACAATACATTTCTCCGGTTGAAATTCGCTTTTGCCGATTTCCGTTGCATATGCAGTTCTATTATGCAGTCCGGTCAACTGGTCATGGTAGGCAATCTGTTCAAAATGCCATGCCTTCATTCCATTTTCCATGAGTTTTTTCGCGTCCTGCATAGTACTGAACCCCAGCACAAAAATATATACCATAAAGCATATAGCCGCCAGAACCATGGATTGTGTCGCTTTGGTAATATAATAAATTACCATATCTGCTATCGCACCAACAAAGCAGGCACCCATACAGGCGGCATTCATTTTCCGTTTCCGGTTCCAGCCTGCGCGTTTTACCCCTTTATATACCAGAATAACAGATACTGCCATCATCATAACAATCACAATATGCGTCAAAAACAGTGTCTGGCGCATATCCACAATGTCGAAAATCTGCAATATCAGAACCACTGCAATCTGTACAAGATTAATCACACAAGGAATGTACCAGATTTTTTCATCCTTGATATTCTGCATCTCTTTAATATATAAAACAAAAGGAATGCCTATCATCATCAATACCATGAAAGGAACATAAGAAAATACCGGAAATTTTGCAGAGAGCAGTGCAAAAGATTCCGTGTCCGTCACTTTCCAGAATCCAATCAGGATAGAAAAACACCCCAGCATACTTAAACCGTTTCCCATTTCCGAATTGCGGTAGCTGAAAAGATTGAATACAATAAACACAACGCCCACTACCACAGCAATCACACTCAATAAAATAGTCCAGATATCCCGCATCACGATTTTAATCAGGATATCAAATTTATTTCCAAAATAGAACACCGGCTGCACTCCAACCGCACTCTTATAGTCTGGTATTATCAGCACCCGGAGGGTCTCTCCGTTATTCCCACTGTCAAAAAACACATCGTTCCACACATATCCGGAAGACTTACCGAAAGCATTGTCAGCAGAAGGACTCATTCTGTAGATACATTCCTGTCCCAGATAAATTCTGACATTCTGATGACAGGTATAAAACATAAGGGTATTGTTATTGTCCCTTATATCCTCCAGTCTGAATACATATTCTTCCCTGATTCCCAGCGGCGTATTGTTATCCTTATAGGTTTTCATGGTATAATCAGTAAGAGTCCGGCAGTTATAAACCGAATCCTGTTTTGTCATCTCCAGCCGAAATGTTACCAGCATATAGAGAAATAACACCACCACTATGGCTAAATAGATAAAATATGCCTTCTCAACTACTCTCTTCATACCCTTGTCCCTTTTTACTGTACATTAGTGCCTTACCAAATGTGCCGGAAGTCCATCCACATACACCGGAAGAACCTCTCCCATAATCAATGGTCTTATGTATTCCAGTAATTCATTCTTTAGTCCTCTGCCATCCTCTGTAATCCATTCCACCGGAACCGTCTTCTCCCCATTTGCAATATCATGAATATCATAAGTATCCATTTTGCATAAATATGGTCTCTCCGATACTCTGGTTAAAACCACCATAACACCGCTCTTACCTTCTGCTGCCGCCAGTACCCCATAACAGCCCGCCTCCATCGCCTCACCAATATCGGTCAGGGATGCCATGTGACTGGCTGCTCTCTGTAATGTGGACATTTCAATGACTCTGGTTTTAAAACCGGTACGCTCTGATACAATTCCCGCAAGTGTCAGTGCGCAGCCACTCAACTGTTTATGCCCAAAGACATCCACACTGTCTGCTCCTCCCCCAAGTTCACAGACAAATCTTCCATCTGCCAGCCTGATGCCCTCAGACACCGCAATGACAATGGTATTTTTAGTGGCAGCCACTTCTTTAATATGGTCTACAAAGCTGTCAATATCAAAAATTCGTTCCGGCAGATAAATCGCATCCGCACCGTCGCAGTCTTCCCCACGTGCCAGTGCCGCAGCAGCCGTAAGCCACCCTGCATGCCGCCCCATAATCTCTACCAGCAGAACCGTAGGATTCGCCAGTCCTGTGGACTGTACATCACGGATAACCTCTTTTAGGGAGGTTGCAATATATTTCGCTGCCGAACCATATCCCGGACAGTGGTCCGTAACAGGCAAATCATTGTCCACTGTCTTGGGAATGCCTACAAAACGTTCCTTTCTTCCATGTTCTTTTGCATAATCCGAAAGCATTTTCACCGTATCCATGGAATCATTGCCGCCGATATAGAAGAATACTTCTATTTCAAACTCCTCCATCACTTCAAATATCTGCTCGTATACTTCCTCATTTCCCTCAAGCTCCGGCAGCTTATATCTGCATGTACCAAGGAAAGCGGATGGGGTGCGCTTCAACAATTCGATACCGATACCACTGTCCAGATATTCCTCCAGAGAAATTATATTTTTTTCTAGAAACCCCTGAATTCCATGTACCATACCGTACACATGGGCAGCGCCCATTTCTTTTGCCGCTTTATATACTCCTGCTACCGAAGCATTAATCACTGCCGTAGGACCTCCTGACTGTCCTACAACAATGTTTCCTATGATTCGATTCATTTTTCCCTCATTCCCGCGCTCTGTTTCCAACGCAAAACAAATAGGAGCCATTGATATATGACTCCTTTTTATTATAGCATCTGCAATTACTTTCTTGCAACCTGCTTTCTCATATTTCTTTTTATTTCATTCTGCCACATAACAGACCCATTTCACATTCTCACGGTTGTCATATAAGTGTAATACTACTATCCGTCCGGAACTATTGATAAAATAGTATGTGATATCCGGCGGTTCCGTCCACAGCAGGTTGGAAATTATATATACAGACAAGAGCAGACCCAATAATCCTCCCACTGCAAGAATGATTCCGAAAACTATTTTTTTCGTTTTCCGGTTCATTTCCTTCTCCTCTTTATCCCTTTTTGTAAAAATCCACAAATCATTACTACAATATCCAATTCCTGCGCACTGATATTTGTCTTATGTATATCCGGGGAAGTGAGACTTACTTCACCATTTCCCCAAATATTCCAGCCAGACACACCGGAAGAGGACATATAAACAGAACGTATCAAAGGTGATATGCCTGCCGTTTGGTCTTTAAGACGCTGGCTCACCAGGGCTGGTAGTCTATGATATCTCCGCTGTGTGCATCCACATAGACAGCATAATTCTTTAAAACAACCACATAACAGTATCTCATTTCCCCCTGCTCATCTCTGTAATAACAGGGTTCACTATAATGCCGTCTGCCCAGATGCGGTGCAGCTTCCCTCGCCAGTTCCTCTGCCTTGTCATATCCTATCACCAATTCCGTATCCACCCCTTCCATTTCCTCTTTCCTAACATATCCCTTGTCTTCAACAACTTTCCCTTCCAGGTTCAGCCAGAATCCTCCCGATGTCAGGGCATCGTTATAACATTCCACCACATAGTATGCCCACTCCACATTTTCATGATTATCATACAAATGGAATAATACTATCCGTCCTGGACTGTTGATAAAATAATATGTGATATCCGGGTCATTGTAGCCACTGGCAACGATGTAATCATGTGCCGCTGCAACAAGCTCTTCCGGCACTGCCTCCAGTGCTTTAATGGTGGTACCCTCCTCCGGGTATTCATAGGTATTCCATATATATGGCTCCATATCCGGCGGTTCCGTCCACAGCAGGTTGGAAATTATATATGCAGACAAGAGCAGACCCAATAATCCTCCCACTGCAAAAATGATTCTGAAAACTTTTTTTTTCGTTTTCCGGTTCATATCCTTCTCCTCTTTATTCATTTCCATAAAACTGCAAACCGTTACTTCCATACCCTGACCCTACTCACTGATACTTGTCATCTGGATATCCGAAAAAGTAAAATAGGATATCTGCCTGCAGGCATGGCTGATATGGCTGGTAATGGGTCCAAATT